>JBLRXE010000116.1:0-7039 GCA_047920895.1 Roseovarius sp. | reverse complement strand
ATGGCATGCGGGTCCCCATGGTTGGATGGCACTTCATAGCATCATTGAACCAGTGACTTTTCCTGATTAGAATGAAATTTCAGGCCGGATGGTTTGAATTTGGAGCATACCATGGATCAAAACGAACAGCTCGACCTCGACCGCTTTGACCGGGCGATTCTACGGGTTCTGGCGGGGGACGGCCGGATCAGCGTCACCGAACTCGCGCGCGAGATCGGGTTGTCGAAATCACCCACGCAGGCACGCCTGCGACGATTGGAGCGGGACGGGGTCATCACCGGCTACCGCGCGCTTTTCGATCCCATCCGCCTTGGTCTCGATCACGTCAGTTTCGTCGAAGTGCGCCTGCATGACACCCGCGAGGCGGCCTTGGCAGAGTTCAACGCCGCTGTCTCGAAAATCCCCGAGATCGAGCAGGTGCATCTGATCGCAGGGAATTTCGACTACCTGATGAAGATCCGCACCCAGAGCATGGCCGACTATCGCAGGGTGCTGGCCGAACATATCTCGACCTTGCCGCATCTGGCCAATACCTCGACCTATGTGGCGATGCAGGCGGTCAAGGAAAACGCGCTTTCGGATGTGATCTGATCTGGCCTACGCACCTGCCTTTGGCTTTACACCCCGGCCAAAGCGGATATTGTCCCACCCGGCAGCCCCCCGTGCCCGCGTGGTGGAATGGTAGACACATGAGACTTAAAATCTCCCGGCCGAATGGCCGTGCCGGTTCGAGTCCGGCCGCGGGCACCATGATTTGCACAGGGAGTTTGTGATATTTTCAGATGACTTGCAGGATGTATCTTGCGAGAGCGGCCTGAAAAGGCTCTGCACAGGAACCGCCACAACAGACCTGCATCCTCAAAGAAAGTCGCGCGGAGACTGATCCTTTTTCGCCATGACCTGCCCGCATCTTGAAGCACGGGGCCGCCAGCCAAGCCCGGGGATCGCGCGGCGCCGATCAGCCCCGGATCACGCCCGCGAACTTGTCAAAGATCACCTCGTTGCCACAGATCACCTCGCCATTGGCGAGAATGTCGCCACCGGGGCGCAGCGGCTCGACAAATCCGCCCGCCTCGCGCACGATGATCACACCCGCCGCCAGATCCCAGGCGTTCAATCGCCGCTCCCAGAACCCCTCGTAGCGGCCTGCCGCGACATAGGCCATGTCGAGCGCCGCAGACCCCCAGCGGCGCACGCCTGCACAGGTGGGCATCAGCCGCGCCAGATCCTGCAAGGTTTCGGGCAGGTCCGCCCGCCCGCCAAAGGGCAGGCCGGTGGCAAAGATCGACTCGATCATCTTGCTGCGCCCCGAGACGCGCAAGCGGCTCTCGTTCATCCAGGCTCCGGCACCCTTTTCGGCAAAGAAGGCCTCATCCTTGCTGGCGTCGTAAATCACGCCCGCCACCACCTCGCCCTTGTGTTCGAGCGCGATGGAGACCGCCCAATGCGGCAACCCGTGCAGGAAATTGGTGGTGCCGTCCAGCGGATCGACGATCCAGCGGCGGGTGGGGTCCTGCCCCTCTTCCTCGCCGCCCTCTTCGGCCAGCCAGCCATAGGTCGGGCGCGCGCCCATCAACTCGGTCTTGAGGATCTTTTCGGCGGCAATATCGGCGCGGCTGACGAAATCGCCGGCACCCTTCATGCTGACCTGAAGGTTCTCGACCTCGCGGAAATCCTTGGCCAATGCCCGCCCCGCCTTGCGCGCGGCCTTGAGCATGACGTTGAGATTGGCACTACCTACCATTGCAAGGGCTCCTTTTGGGTCAGGCCGGGGCTATACGCCGCGCATCGGCGACAGACAAGGCCCGATCAGGTAAAGCGGTTGTCACGGGGGAAACCGCGCGGGGCCATGCGGCCCGATCCCGCGCGTTTGCCCAGCCATTCCTCAAGGTTGCTTTCGGTGCGGGTGCGCCCCGCCGGATCGCGCCATGTCAGACCGTCGGCCAGATCAAAGGTGGTGGCATCACGCAGCCCGCCATCCTTGTATTTCTGGAGCCGCACACCCTTGCCGCGCCCAAGTTCCGGCAGTTCGTCCAAGACAAAGACCAGCACCTTGCGGTTATCGCCCACGCAGGCGACGTGATCGCCCGTCACCGGGCGACAGACCACGGCGCGCGCGGGATCGCGCAGGTTGAGCACCTGCTTGCCGCTGCGGGTCTGGGCCACAACCTCCTCCTCGGGCACGATGAAACCGTCCCCGGCATCTGAAGCCACCAGCAATTTGCGCCCCGGCTTGTGAATGAGCAGATCCACGATCCCGGCCTCGTTGGGCAGATCGACCATCAGGCGCAGCGGCTCGCCCATACCGCGCCCACCGGGCAGGTTCGAGGCACTGAGCGTATAAAACCGGCCATTGCTGCCAAAGACCAGAATCCGGTCGGTGGTCTCGGCGTGGAACATGAAGCGGGGGCCATCGCCATCCTTGAACTTCAACGCGCGGCTCAGATCGAGATGCCCGGTCATGGCCCGGATCCAACCCATCTGACTGCACACCACGGTGATCGGCTCGCGGTCGATCATCGCCTCGAGTGGCACCTCTTCGACGCTGCCTGCCTCGGCAAATTTCGTGCGGCGCGCGCCAATGGCGTGGCTCTTGCCAAAGGTTTTCTTGACCTCCTTCAACTGATCCGCCACCGCCGCCCATTGCAGCGACACATCGTCAAGCAGATCCTCAAGCCCCGCGCGCTCTGCCATCAGCGCGTCACGCTCGGCGCGCAACTCCATCTCTTCCAGACGCCGCAAGGAGCGCAGGCGCATGTTGAGGATTGCCTCGGCCTGCACCTCGGTCAGCCCCGGCTCGTCCGAGGGGGGCGGCGGCACATACTCGGCCTCGGACATGGCGCGCGGCACGGTGCGGCTCCAATCCTCGCGCATCAGCGCTGCCTTGGGGTCATCGTCATAGCGGATGATATCGATCACCCGGTCGAGATTGAGAAAGGCGATGATCAACCCTTCCAGAACCTCTAGCCGGTGGTCGATCTTTTCCATCCGATGCTTTGAGCGGCGCAACAGCACCTCTTGGCGGAAATCGAGAAAGGCGCGCAGCACCTCTTTCAGCGAACAGACCTTGGGTGTGACCCCGTCAATCAGCACGTTCATGTTGAGCGAGAACCGCAGTTCCAATTCGGAATTGCGATACATCATGCCCATCAACACCTCGGGATCGACATTCTTGGAGCGCGGTTCGAGGATCAGGCGCACGTCATCGGCGCTCTCGTCGCGGACATCGGCAAGAATCGGCACCTTGCGGGTCTGGATCAACTCCGCAATCCGTTCGATCAGCTTGGATTTCTGCACCTGATAGGGGATTTCGGTTACGACGATCTGCCATTGACCGCGCCCCAGATCCTCCATCTCCCATTTGCAGCGCAGGCGGAACGCGCCGCGCCCGGTCAGATAGGCCTGCGCGATGCTCTCGGGCGGTTCGACGATCACACCGCCGGTGGGGAAATCGGGGCCGGGGATGTATTGCAAAAGCGTCTCGTCGCGGGCATCGGGCGACTTGATCATATGCAGACACGCATCAATCAACTCAGCGATGTTATGCGGCGGAATGTTGGTGGCCATGCCCACGGCAATGCCTGACGATCCATTCGCCAGAAGGTTCGGAAAGGACGCAGGCAACACGATGGGTTCGCGCAGCGTGCCGTCGTAATTGTCGCGGAAATCCACCGCATCCTCGGCCAGACCATCCAGCAGCGCCTCGGCAAAGGCGGTCATGCGCGCCTCTGTATAGCGGCTGGCGGCGGGATTATCGCCGTCGATATTGCCGAAATTCCCCTGCCCGTCCACCAGCGGATAGCGCACCGCGAAATCCTGCGCCAGACGCGCCATCGCATCGTAGATCGCAGCGTCACCATGCGGGTGATAGTTGCCCATCACATCGCCGGAAATCTTGGCGGATTTGCGAAACCCCCCGGTGCTCGACAGCCGGAGTTCGCGCATCGCGTAGAGAATCCGCCGATGCACCGGCTTCAACCCGTCGCGCGCATCAGGCAAAGCCCGGTGCATGATCGTGGACAGCGCATAGGTCAGATACCGCTCACCAATCGCGCGGCGCAGCGGTTCCGACACAGCCTCGGGGCGCATATTGGGGTCGTCCAGCAAATCACTCATGGATATGGTGATAGCCGCGCCACCTTGCGGCGTAAAGCACCCAGAGCGCACAGGTTTCAATCTTTTCCGATTTCCCCCTCATGGGGGCGGGCGAATCGCGTATACTGCGTTTGCTGCCAAGCATTTAGTCAAATCGTATGGTAATGGGGGATTGCGCAATGTGGCGCTTTGTTCTTGTGAGTTTTGCTTTTCTAGGATGGTCTTTTTATGAATTGAGCGGCGGGGCTGATTATCGCCCTTCGGCCAATTCCATTCAGGCGCGCGCCGTGCTCGACAATCAGCGGCCCGTGGCCCGGCCCTTGCGGGTCAATGTGATCGAATTGGCGCAGGATGGCACGCCCCGACAAGAGGCAGAGGTCACGCGCACCATCACATCGCTGCATGATCTGGGCCTCAATATGGGCGAAAAGGTGGTCTTGACGCTTGCCTCGGCGGAGGGAGGGACCAAACCGGCAGCCATTTCCGTGAGTCTGCCCACCGTGCGACTGACCGCGCCCGCCGCCCCGCCGGATACGCCAGAGATGACGCAGGATGCCGCAGACATGGCCGAAACGCTGGCCCCTGCCCCCGACCTGCGCCGGGTTTCCGGCAATGCCGTCAATCTGCGCATCGGGCCCGGCACCGGCTTTGGCCGCGTCGCCAGCCTCAAACGCGGCACCGAAGTGATGGTGCTGCGCGACCCCGGCGAGGGCTGGATCAAGCTGCAAGTGGTCGAAACGGGGCGCATTGGCTGGATGGCCGAAAGCCTGCTGACACTGGCCTCTGACTAGCACTTGCATCGCACCGCACCACGCGCCACAAGGTCGGGCATGACAGAGCGATCCATCCTGATCACCGGCTGTTCCTCGGGCATCGGCCATGACGCGGCCCACGGGCTGCGCGCGCGCGGCTGGCGGGTCTTTGCCGCCTGCCGCAAGGCAGAGGATTGCGCGCGCCTGCACGCCGAAGGGTTCGAGAGCCCGCGCATCGACTACGAGGACGAGGCCAGCATCGCCGCCGGTCTGGCTCAAGTGCTGGAAGCAACCGGCGGAAGACTGGATGCGCTCTTCAACAATGGGGCCTACGCAATCCCCGGTCCGATCGAGGACGTGCCCACCGATGCCCTGCGAACGATCTTTCAGGCCAATCTGATCGGCTGGCATGATCTGACCTGTAAGGTGATACCGATCATGCGCGCACAGGGTCATGGCCGCATCGTGCAATGCTCCTCAGTGCTGGGGCTGGTCGCCATGAAATGGCGCGGGGCCTATGTGGCGACGAAATTCGCGCTTGAAGGGCTGAGCGATGCCATGCGCCTGGAGCTTGCAGGCACCGGGATTCAGGTCTCGATCCTTGACCCCGGCCCAATCGAGACGCTGTTTCGAAAGAATGCGATCGCGCAGTTTGAAAAATGGATCGACTGGGAAAATTCGGTGCGGGTCGAGGAATATCGCGACAGCCTGCTGGACCAACTCTACAAGGGCAGCAGCAAGGGGCCGCAATGGCCTGCGGCGGCGGTTACAAAGAAGCTGGTGCATGCGTTAGAGTCGCCCCGCGCCAAGCCCCGCTATTATGTGACCACACCCACATATGTCATGGGCATCCTGCGCCGCATCCTGTCAGCCCGCGCGCTGGATTGGGTTTTGTCCAAAGGCTAGAAAGGCCATGCTACGTCACATTTCCCTTTCGCTTTTTGCCCCGCACCGCCTAGATGTGGGCCACATGACCAAACCGGAAAGGACGCCGCATGCTGCAAGACCCGCTTTTCATCCTCGTGGCGATTGGCTGCATCGCGGTGGCGGCGATCCTGATCCGGGGCATTGCCACCTTTGGCAAGGAAGGGGTGGAGAATGCAAAACGCTCGAACAAATACATGCAATGGCGGTTGATCGCGCAATTCGTGGCGATCATCCTCATTCTGATTTTCGTCTATTTCCGCAGGCAGGGGGGATAATCCATGGTCGTTCTCAACAGAATTTACACGCGCACCGGCGATGCCGGCGAAACCGCGCTTGGCAATGGCGCGCGGGTGGCCAAACATTCCGCCCGTGTGGGCGCCTATGGAACGGTGGATGAGGTCAACGCAACCGTGGGCCTTGCCCGGCTCTATGCCAAGGACGAGACCGACGATGCGCTGGCGCGTATTCAGAATGATCTGTTCGATCTCGGTGCAGACCTCTGCCGCCCGGATATGGAACGCGATGTCGATGCCGAATACCCGCCGCTGCGCATGGCCGCCAGCCAGGTGGACCGGCTCGAGGCAGAGATTGACGCCATGAACAAGCATCTGGAGCCGCTGCGCAGTTTCATCCTGCCCGGCGGCTCGCCCTTGGCCGCGCATCTGCATCTTTGCCGCACCGTATCGCGCCGGGCCGAGCGGCTGACGGTGGAACTGTCGGCGCTGGAACATGTCAACGAGGCGGCGCTCAAATATCTCAACCGCCTCAGCGATTGGTTCTTTGTCGCCTCGCGCATGGCCAATGACAGCGGCAAGGCCGATGTTCTGTGGGTTCCCGGCGCGAACCGCTGAAATACTCTGGCAACATTCTTGCGTTGAAAACCAGAAACGCGACGTCGCCAGACGCTAACGTGACGATTTTGCCCTGTTTCCCGCGCGCCTGAGCCGGTATCAACGCGCAGGAGAGATCATCCGGGGGGTGCTACGCCCCCCACCACCATTAAGGGAGACCATGCCGATGAAGGTGCTTGTGCCTGTCAAGCGTGTGATCGACTACAACGTGAAGGTTCGCGTGAAGGCGGACGGGAGCGGGGTCGATCTTGCGAATGTGAAGATGTCGATGAATCCGTTCGACGAGATTGCCGTCGAAGAGGCGATTCGCCTCAAGGAAGCGGGCAAGGCGAGCGAGGTCATCGCGGTCTCCATCGGCGTGAAACAGGCGCAGGAAACGCTGCGCACGGCGCTGGCGATGGGGGCGGACCGGGC
>JBLRXE010000115.1:0-7084 GCA_047920895.1 Roseovarius sp. | reverse complement strand
GTGCTGCACAGGCATCAAGCGCGACCATCAGCGCCGATTGCGCCCTGTCGAGATCGTGTTCCACCAGCAGGTGATTGCTGAGCCACATTGTGATACAGTCGAGCAACACGACCTCATCCGCCCCCGCCTGTTCCAGCACCGGGGCAAGATCGAGCGGTGCCTCAACAGTGCGCCAGTCTGGGCCGCGCATCACGCGATGCCGCTCCAGCTTGGCGCGCATCTCGTCGTCAAAGGCCTGCGCCGTGGCCAGATAGACCCGCGCACGCGCCGTGCCAGAGACTAGCGCCTCGGCGAAACCGGATTTGCCCGAGGCCGCGCCACCCAGAACAAGGCTCAGTCGTGGAAGATTGGACACGCGCACTCCTTTTTTGATCCGGTCACGCCCGCGCTGCGTAGCACTTTGCGACAAGAGGAAAAAGGGCGCAACGAAGTCACGCCGCCGATAGGGGGAATTCAGATGCCACTGGACGCACCACAGCAAAGGTCCATGTCCCGCACCGCCATGAAGGCCGAGATGCTGGATGCCGAAACCGAACTCGCGCTTGCCTACGCGTGGCGCGATCAGCGCGACGAAGAGGCGCTGCACCGGCTGATCAACGCCTATATGCGGCTTGCGATTTCGATGGCGTCGAAATTTCGCCGCTATGGCGCGCCGATGAACGACCTCATTCAAGAGGCAGGGCTTGGCCTTATGAAGGCCGCCGACAAGTTTGACCCCGACCGTGGCGTGCGGTTTTCGACCTATGCCGTGTGGTGGATCAAGGCCAGCATCCAAGACTATGTGATGCGCAACTGGTCGATGGTCCGCACCGGCTCCACCTCGTCGCAAAAGTCCTTGTTTTTCAACATGCGCCGCGTGCAGGCGCGGCTGGAGCGCGAGGCGATGGCCAATGGCGAGCAGCTTGACGGCTATCAGCTGCGCGAGATGATCGCCCACGAAGTGGGCGTGCCCCTGCGGGATGTCGAGATGATGGAGGGTCGCCTCTCGGGGTCCGACTTTTCTCTCAACGCCACACAATCATCCGAGGACGAGGGCCGCGAATGGATCGACACGCTCAAGGACGATGGGGCACGCGGCGACGAGATCGTGGAACGCGACCATGACATGCACGCCCTGCGCACATGGCTGGCTGACGCGCTGTCGCGCCTCAATGACCGCGAGCGGTTCATCGTTCGCGAACGCAAGCTGCGGGATGACCCGCGCACCTTGGAGAGCCTTGGCGAGGAGTTGAACCTCAGTAAGGAGCGGGTGCGCCAGCTTGAGGCGGCGGCGTTCCAGAAAATGCGCAAGTATCTTGAAAAGCACGGGGGCGAGGTGCAAAATCTGCTCGCATGACCCTGCGCGCCCTTGCCCTCTCTCTCAGCCTTGGATTGGCCTGTCCTGCCTTGGCACAGGACGTCGTGATATTGGGCGAGGTGCATGACAATCCCGCGCATCATGCCGAACAGGCCGCGCGCGTGAAGCAAGCGCAGCCAAAGGCCATTATGTTCGAGATGCTGACCGAGGATCAGGCGGCGCGCGTGACCCCGGCACTGCGTGAAGATATGGCAGCACTCGAGGCGGCGTTAGGTTGGGCCGAAAGTGGCTGGCCGGATTTTTCCATGTATTATCCGATCTTTGCAGCAGCGCCTGCGGCCGCGATCTATGGCGCGCAGGTGCCCCGTGAGGCCGCGCGCGCGGTGCTTTCTGAGGGGTTGGCCGCATCCTTCGGGGCAGAGGCCGCCCGCTATGGGCTGGACCGTGATCTGCACCCCGAAGAGCAGACCGCCCGCGCAACCCTCCAGATGGAGGCGCATTGCAACGCCCTGCCCCCGGAAATGCTGCCCGGCATGGTCGCAATTCAACGGCTGCGCGACGCGGTATTGGCCCGTGCAACAGTCGCGGCGCTAGAGGCAACCGGCGGGCCGGTGGCCGTGATCACCGGCAATGGCCACGCCCGCCGCGATTGGGGCGTGCCTGCCTATCTGGCCAATGTCGCGCCGGACCTCGATGTCTGGGTTCTGGGCCAGACCGAGGACGACCGCCCGCTCGACGGCGGCTTTGACACGGTGGCAAGCGCGCCTGCGGTCGCGCGGCCAGATCCCTGCGCGGCGTTCCAGTAATCTGGCGCACCCTTGCGCGGCCCCGGCCCCGGCCTTAGTGTCGGGGCGCAAGTCACAGGGAGCGCCCATGCTCGGCTCAAAACGCATTCTTTTGGTCATCGGCGGCGGCATCGCAGCCTATAAGACGCTCGACCTCATCCGACGTCTGCGCGAACGCGGGGCAACGGTGACGCCTGTGCTGACCCGCGCCGGGGCGGAATTCGTGACCCCGCTGTCGGTCTCGGCC
Organism: Roseovarius sp.; assembly: GCA_047920895.1. Classification (GTDB taxonomy): domain Bacteria; phylum Pseudomonadota; class Alphaproteobacteria; order Rhodobacterales; family Rhodobacteraceae; genus Roseovarius. Next base: position 4,755 of record JBLRXE010000115.1, on the reverse strand, counting down.
TTGGCCGGGTGCCGGGTATTCTCGGATCTTTTCGACCTCACCGACGAGGCAGAAATGGGCCATATCCAGCTCAGCCGCTCGGCCGATCTGATCGTGGTGGCCCCGGCCACCGCTGATCTCATGGCCAAGATGGCGACGGGGCGGGCGGATGACCTTGCATCAACCGTTCTCTTGGCCACCGATACGCCCGTGCTGATCGCGCCTGCGATGAATGTGCGGATGTGGCAGCACCCCTCCACACAGCGCAACATCACCACGCTCAAGGCGGATGGCATTGCCTTTGTCGGCCCGAATGCGGGCGATATGGCCTGCGGCGAGCATGGTCCGGGCCGCATGGCCGAAGTGCCCGAAATTCTTGGTGCGATCGAGGCGGCGCTTGGCGATCGCCCGCTGCGGGGGCGCCGCGTGCTCGTGACCTCTGGCCCCACCCATGAACCCATCGACCCGGTGCGCTATATCGCCAACCGATCTTCAGGCGCGCAAGGCACGGCGATTGCCCGCGCGCTTGCGGCTCTTGGGGCTGAGGTGGTCTTTGTGACCGGCCCCGCCACCGTGCCACCGCCCGACGCGGTAACAGTGATCCGCGTCGAGACCGCGCAAGAAATGCTGGAGGCGGTCGAAAGCGTCCTGCCGGTCGAGGCGGCAATCTGCGCCGCCGCTGTGGCGGATTGGCGGGTGGCCAGTGCGAGCAACCGCAAGATCAAGAAAACCAAGGGCGGTCTGCCGCTGCTGGAGTTTGCCGAAAACCCCGACATTCTGGCAACGCTCAGCCAGAAGACCACGGGTCGGCCAAGGCTGGTCGTGGGATTTGCCGCCGAAACCGATGACGTGATTGCGAACGCCACCGCCAAGCGCATGCGCAAGGGCTGTGACTGGATCGTCGCCAATGACGTGCGCCCGGCCACCGGCATCATGGGCGGCACCGAGAATGCCGTGACGCTGATCACCGCAGACGGGGCCGAAGACTGGCCGCGCATGGCCAAGGATCAGGTGGCCGCGCAACTGGCGGCCCGGATCGCCACGACGCTGAACTGAAATCATGTTTATTTTCAACAGGATCAAGAGGGGCGCATGCTGACCGTCGCGTTTCAATGGGACGAAGGGGCGGACCGCGCCCTTGGTCTGCCATCCTACGAAACCGCAGGCGCGGCAGGGGCCGACCTGCGCGCGAACTTCCCGGATCGCGGCACGGTCACGCTCGCACCGGGCGCGCGGGTTCTGGTGCCTACGGGGCTGCGGCTGGCGGTGCCGGTGGGATATGAGGTGCAGGTGCGCCCACGCTCTGGCCTTGCCCTGAAACACGGGATCACGCTCCCGAACAGCCCCGGCACCATTGACAGCGATTATCGCGGTCCCTTGGGCGTAATCGTCATGAATGCCGGGACTGAAGCCTTTGAAATCACGCATGGAATGAGGATCGCGCAGATGGTGGTGGCGCCGGTGGCGCAGGCACGTTTCGCTCTGGTCGAGACACTGGACGAGACCGCGCGCGGGGCGGACGGGTTCGGCTCGACGGGGGTCGGCTGATGCTGCTGGTAGGGGTCATGGCGGCAGTGCTCTGGGGCATTGGTGCAGCCTTGGGCACGCCCCGGCGGCTGCGGTGGGGGATGATCGCGGGCCTGTGGGCGGCGGTCGTGCTGACGCATCTGGTGCTGCCCGAGGGGCACGCGCTCCGCATGGCCACCGGCGAGAGCGCCGCACTCTGGCTGATGGTCGGCGGCGCGGCGGTGATCGTGCTGACCTACCGCGCTGGATTGCGCCGCCTTCGGGCGCGCTCGGTGCGGGCCGAGACACCGGCTGATACGCACAAGCCCTTGTTTTCAGAGACAGAACTCGGACGTTACGCGCGCCATATTGTGCTCAGGGAAATCGGCGGGCCGGGACAAAAGGCGCTCAAGCAAGCCCGCGTTCTGGTCATCGGCGCGGGTGGCCTTGGCTCTCCGGCGCTGCTCTATCTGGCGGCGGCGGGGGTGGGCACTATCGGGGTGATTGACGATGACATGGTGGATAATTCTAATCTGCAACGGCAGGTGATCCACCGCGACGCGGACATTGGCCTGCCCAAGGTGCAATCGGCAATGGCGGCGATGCAGGCGCAGAATCCGCATGTCGTGGTGCGCCCCTATCAGCGACGCCTGACGCCCGAGATCGCAAGCGACCTCTTTGCCGATTATGACCTGATTCTTGACGGAACGGACAATTTCGACACGCGGTATTTGGCCAATGCAACCGCTACGGCGCAAGGCAAGCCGCTGATTTCAGGCGCTTTATCGCAATGGGAAGGGCAGGTGAGCGTGTTTGACCCGGCCCATGGCGCACCCTGCTATCAATGCGTATTCCCTCAGGCCCCCGCCCCCGGTCTCGCCCCGTCCTGTTCGGAAGCAGGCGTTTTGGGGCCCTTGCCTGGCGTGGTCGGTGCGATGATGGCGGCGGAGGCGGTGAAACTCATCACCGGAGCGGGGCAACCCCTGCGCGGCGAGATGCTGATCTATGACGCGCTCTATGGCGAAAGCCGCAAGATCGGGCTGAGCCCACGCGCAGATTGCCCTGTATGTGGGGGAAAAGGAGAGAGTGATGACCAACATGTTGCTGGCTGAGTGGACCACACCGTTTGCCCTTGCCCCCTTTGATACCATCACGGACGCGGATTTCGCACCTGCGTTCGAGGCAGCACTTACACAAGCGCGCGCCGAGGTTGCGGCGATTGCGGAAAATCCCGAACCGCCCAGCTTTGCCAACACGGTCGAGGCATTGGAGGCGTCGGGCAAGGGATTGGACCGGGTGCTGTCGGTATTCTACACGCTGGCGGGTGCGGACAGCAATCCAAAGCGGCAGGAATTGCAGCGCGAATTTGCCCCGAAACTCGCGGCTTATTCTTCGAAACTATTTGGAAATAAAAAACTTTTTTCACGGATCGAGGCCCTGTGGGCAGCGCGCGACGCGGCTGATCTGACGCCGGAAGAGGCGCGTCTGTTGATGCTGACGCACCGGGGATTCCGCCGCTCAGGCGCGGGTTTGACGGGGGCGGAAGAGGCGCGGATGCGCGAGATCATGGCGCGGTTGGCGCAATTGGGGACGGCGTTCACGCAGAACCTGCTGGCAGATGAGGCCGGGTGGCATATGGAACTGGCCGAGGCGGATCTGGAGGGGCTACCAGATTTTGTGGTTGATGCCGCCCGCGCGGCGGGGAGTGAAAAGGGGCTTGAGCGGCCTGTGATTACGCTGTCACGGTCGCTGATCGTGCCGTTCCTGCAATTCTCGCCCCGTCGCGATTTGCGAAAAACGGCATATGAATCATGGGTTTCGCGGGGTGCCATGGGGGGGGAGACCGACAATCGCGAGGTGGCCGCCGAGATTTTGCGTCTGCGCGCGGAGCGGGCGGCCCTGCTGGGGTATCAGAGCTTTGCCGCTTACAAACTCGAAACCGAGATGGCCAAGACACCAAAGGCGGTGCGCGACCTCTTGATGGCGGTCTGGGAACCGGCCAAGGCGCAGGCGGAGCGGGATGCCGCGCGCCTGACGGAAATGATGCAAGCCGATGGAATCAATGGAGAATTGGAGCCATGGGACTGGCGCTACTATGCCGAGAAACGGCGGCAGGCAGAGCATGATCTGGATGAGACCGCGCTCAAACCTTACCTGTCGCTGGACGGTATGATCGCGGCGGCGTTTGGCTGTGCCAATCGGCTGTTCGGGTTGGAGTTTCGCGCCCTTGATGTCGCGCTCTATCACCCCGATTGCCGGGCCTGGGAAGTGACGCGTAACGGTGACCATGTTGCTGTTTTCATTGGAGATTATTTCGCGCGCGGGTCCAAGAGATCGGGCGCTTGGTGCTCTGCCATGCGCGGTCAGGCCAAGCGGCCAAAGGTGCAGGGGCCGGTGGTGATCAACGTCTGCAACTTTGCCAAGGGCGATCCGGCGCTGCTCAGCTATGACGATGCGCGGACGCTCTTTCACGAGTTTGGCCATGCCCTGCACCAGATGCTGTCGGACGTAAATTATGAAAGTATTTCAGGGACTTCCGTGGCGCGGGACTTTGTTGAACTGCCCTCGCAGCTCTATGAGCACTGGCTGGAGGTGCCCGAGGTGCTGGAACGCTATGCCACCCATGTCACGACAGGTGCGGCTATGCCACGGGATTTGCTGGAGAAATTGCTGAGGGCCGCGAATTTCGATCAGGGGTTTCAGACGGTGGAATATGTCGCCTCTGCCCTTGTCGATCTGGCGTTCCACGAGGGCGACGCACCCAAGGACATCATGGCCAAGCAGTTGGAAATATTAGATAATCTTGGCATGCCGAGGGCCATTACCATGCGTCATGCCAGCCCACATTTCGCACATGTGTTTTCCGGGGATGGATATTCGAGCGGCTATTACAGCTATATGTGGTCCGAGGTGATGGATGCGGATGCTTTTGCCAGTTTCGAGGAAGCGGGCGGGGCGTTTGATGCGGAGCGGGCCAAGGCCTTGGAATCCCACATTCTTTCGCGCGGAGGATCGGAGGATGCGGAAACGCTCTATCTGCGGTTCCGGGGGCGGATGCCTGGGGTTGCGGCGCTGCTCAAGGGCCGCGGATTGGCGGCGTGAGGCTTGTAAGCTCTGTAAGGTTCACCAGGTGATTTTGTAAGGTCCGAGGGGGGATTGGGGGCGCTGCCCCCGTCCCGGACCCAGTCCGGGACTCCCCCGAGGTATTTTTGGCCAGATGAAGCCGGTTTCAGATGGTCTGATCGTAGACGCCAACACCCGGTTCGGTGC
>JBLRXE010000114.1:380-7216 GCA_047920895.1 Roseovarius sp. | reverse complement strand
CGTGCAGCAGCACCTTGATCCCCCCAAGGAGCGCCATGTCGGCGGGGCGGTAATAGCGGCGCCCGCCTGCGCGTTTGACCGGCTTGATCTGGGGAAACTTGCTCTCCCAGAAGCGCAGCACATGGGCCGGAACGTCAAGCCAATCCGCGACTTCGCTGATGGTTCGAAAGGCGTCGGCGGCTTTGCCCATGGGCGGCGATATCCTCAGATCTTGGTGCCGTCGGCGACTCGGTCTTTCATGAGATGGGAAGGCCGAAAGGTCAGAACACGGCGCGGGTTGATCGGCACTTCTTCGCCGGTCTTGGGGTTGCGGCCCACGCGGGCCGTCTTGTCGCGCACCGAGAAGGTGCCAAAGGACGATATTTTGACCTGCTCGCCGCGCACAAGCGCGTCGGACATATGGCCCAGAACGCTCTCGACCAGTTGGGCCGCGTCATTGCGCGATAGCCCCACCTCGCGAAAAATGGCCTCGCTCAAATCCATCCGTGTCAATGTCTTGTCAGTCATCACATCCCCGCGATTTTTTTTCGGTTACTTTGCGGCGAAGAATTTTCCGAGTCAATCTCAACCACTTAGTGGCAGGGGTTCCCCCGCGAGATTTCGCGCATTTTGCGGCAGATTTACCAGCGCAGGGCGACAGCCCCCCAGGCCAGGCCGCCGCCGATCGCCTCGGCCAACAAAAGATCGCCGCGTTTGATCTTGCCCGTGGCCACGCCCACCGAGAGCGCAAGCGGGATGGAAGCGGCGGAGGTGTTGCCGTGATCCTGCACGGTGACGATGACGCGGTCCATCGGCAGGCCGAGTTTTTTTGCGGTGCCTTGGATGATGCGGATATTGGCTTGATGCGGCACGATCCAATCGACATCGGCCCCGGTGAGGCCGATCTTGGCCAGTGCCGCCTCGGCTGTCGAGGCGAGTTTCTCGACCGCTTGGCGGAACAGGGGATTGCCTTGCATCCGCAGTTTGCCCGCCTCGCCGGTTGTGGAGACACCGCCATCGACATAGAGCATGTCGCGGTAGCGGCCGTCGGAATTGAGGTCGGCAGAAAGGATGCCGCGATCCTGTGCAGTGCCGGTGCCCTCTTCGAGACCCAGCACGAGCGCCCCCGCGCCATCGCCAAAGAGCACGCAGGTCGAGCGGTCGGTCCAGTCCATGATGCGGCTGAAGGTTTCGGCACCGATCACCAGCACGCGCCGCGCCTGACCCGAGAGGAGCAGCGCATTGGCGGTGGTAAGTGCATAGATGAAGCCCGCGCAGACCGCCTGCACGTCAAAGCCAAAGCCGCGCGTCATGCCCAATTCACTCTGGACCATGGTGGCCACCGAGGGAAAGGTGAGGTCTGGGGTGGAGGTGGCCACGACGATACCGTCGATGTCATCGGCGACAAGGCCGGCATTCGCAAGGGCGGCGCGCGCGGCGCGCACAGCGAGGTCCGAGGTGGTCTGGCCCTCGGCGGCAAAATGGCGGCGCTCAATACCGGAGCGGGTGCGAATCCATTCGTCCGAGGTGTCGAGCGTCTTTTCAAATTCCGCGTTGGGAACGATGCGGTCAGGCAGATAATGTCCGATGCCTTGGACGACGGTGCGCGGTGTCATTCAGATTCGGCCTCTGTTTGGGGCTCCTGGGGGGCATCCTGATCGAGCAATGCGGCGGAGGCAACCCGCGCAGCCAGCTTGTCGGAAAAGCCTGACTGCGCCAGTTCGAAGGCCAGCTTGATCGCCGAGGAGACGCCCATCGGATCGGCGGCGCCATGGGATTTGACCACGGTGCCGTTGAGCCCGAGAAAGACGCCACCATTGGCGCGGCGCGGGTCTATCCGCTTTTTCAATCGCGCCAGAGAAGTATAGGCGAGCACCGAGGCGAGCCGCGAGAGGGGCGAATAGGCAAAGGCCTCGCGCAACAGGTCAGCGATGAGCTTGGCGATGCCCTCGCCGGTCTTGAGCGCCACATTGCCGGTAAAGCCGTCGGTGACAATCACATCGCATTTCGTGCCGGGCAGATCGCGGCCCTCGACAAAGCCGACGAATTCGAAATCGGCGATCCGGGCGTTGGCGGCGATGAGGTCATGGGCCTCTTTGAGTTCGGCGCGGCCCTTGTGCTCTTCTGTGCCGACGTTGAGCAGGCCGATGCGCGGGCGCGCAAGGCCAAAGCCGTTGCGCGCATAAGAGGCGCCCATGAGGGCGTATTGCATCAGATCCTTGGCATCGGCGCGGATGTCGGCGCCGCCGTCGAGCATGATGTTGTGTTTTTGCGGGTTCTGAGAGGGCCACATCACGGCGATAGCGGGGCGGTAGATCCCCGGCAGTTTGCGCAGGCGCAGCACCGACATGAGCATGAGCGCGCCGGTGTTGCCGCAGGAGACACAAACGGTTGCCTCGCCCATGCGCACCGAATCGAGCGCAGACCACATCGAGGTTTCGCGCCCGTGGCGCACCACATGTGACGGCTTGTCGTTCATAGTCACGACTTCGGGCGCGTGCCGGATTTCGCATCGCTCGGCAAGACCACGTCGTTTGGCGATCAGGCGCTCCAGCTCGTCGCGGGGACCGTGCACGATGAACCCTATGGCAGGATTCTTGGACGCGGAATGAGCGATGCCGGCAACAACCGTTGCCGGCCCCTGATCCCCGCCCATGGCGTCAATCGAGATGATGGTGCGTCCTGCACCCGCCTTGGAATGGTCCCTGCGAGCGGTCATGCAGCAAATCGCCTATTGCGGGTTCAGGCCGCGTCGTCTTGCAGGTCGATTTCTTCCACCAATGCCACGACTTCACGGTCGGCATAGTGTCCGCAAGCGGAGCACACATGGTGCGGGCGCTTGAGTTCGCCGCAGTTGGTGCACTCGTTCGGGTTGCCTGCAACCAGCGCGTCATGGGCGCGGCGATTGTTGCGGCGCGATTTCGATACTTTGTTCTGTTGGACGGCCATGTCGCAACCTCAATTCCTGTGGGCCGGTATGGCCCTGTTTCACGGGTGTTCGCGGCTCTTAATATGTTACGAGCCGCCGGTTCAACCCCAAATTCCGGTGAGAGCGGGAAAATACAGAGATTTGATGCCGGGGCAAGCGATTCTTGGGGGCGCTGAGCGGATCAGTCCTCCTCTGGCTTGCCCAACTTGTCGCGCAGGCGGGCGAGGGCGGCAAATGGCTTGGTCTCTTCGTCCTGCATGGGGACGACGCCATCCTCGGCCACGCTCAGTTGGCCCAGTGCCGCGCCGTCACGGCGGGGATAGGGCGGCAAGGCGAGACTCAGCGCCTCGACCATCACGCGGCCAAGGTCGATTACGGACCCCAGGGGCTCCAACGTGTCATCCTCGGGAATCTCGATCTCGGCGCCGGGTTCGGGGGTGTCGAGCGCCGCATCGGGCGAAAAGTGGCGGATCACGGACTCGTCGATGCGGGTCTGCACCGGGGCCAGCGTGACCACGCAGGGCTGGATCACGGTGGCGCCCAGTTCGGCCTGCAAGCGCCAGTCGGTGCGCCCTTCGGCGGTGAGCGTGCCGCGCAGGCGCAGTTTGCGCAGGCCAAGCAGCCCGAGATCAGTGGCGATTGTCGCCAATTCCTTGGCATCGGGGGCGATATCGAAGGTCACGGGCCGTCGCGCCGAGAGCTCGGCCACGCGGATCGTTCGGGTGGTTTGCGGGTGTTGTGACATCTTTCCCCTCGCTTCCTTTCTTGAACCATTGCATCACCTTGTTGTAAGCGGGATAAAAGCCGTGACCGGCCGAGACAAGAGGGCAGAGATGACAGCGATCAGAAACCGAGTGATCAGCGCCTTGGCGCTCTGCTGTCTGGTGGTGGTCACAGGCTGCTCTGCCACTTATCGCAATCACGGCTATGTGCCGCCAGAGGAGGACCTGCAAAGCCTCGTCGTGGGCGTCGATACCCGCGCCACGGTGGATGATGTGGTTGGTCCGCCGTCGCTGTCGGGGGTGCTGGCGGATGGCGATTATTATTATGTGCGCAGCCGGGTGCGGGAATATGGCATGTATCGCCCGCAGGTGGTTGAACGCCGGGTTCTGGCGATTTCCTTCAATGACGATGACACCATCGCCAATATCGAGGAATTCGGGCTGGAGGATGGTCAGGTTGTTCCGCTTGCGCGGCGCGTGACCGATTCCTCGGTGGTTAGCAACGGCTTCTTGCGTCAGCTCTTGGGCAACATCGGCAATATCAACCCCGCCTCGACGTTTGGCAGCTAGGGAGAGTCATGCCGGTGTCACAGCTTGCGTGTCAGGGTGGCGGGGATAAAAGCGCTCGGGTGTTGCGTTGAAACACCCAAGCGGTTCAAGTATTTGATTTGGCGTAATTCTGAACCAAAAGAATCCACTAATTCTTTATGAAATTGCTTTAGGATCGCTCAGCGCAGACGGGGTCGCGGCATGGCAGGGCTTGGCAATCAGCGGTATCAGGCACGGATCGGCACCACGCCAGAGGATCGCCAAGCCGCACAACGATTGCGGGCGCAGGTCTTTCTGGGCATGGTCGAGGGGCTGGATTGCGATCCCTTTGACGATATATGCACCCATATTTTGATCGAAGAGGCGGGCAGCGGCACGCTGGTCTGTTGTTTTCGGATGCTGATGCTGAATGGCGGCGCTGAGATTGCGCAAAGCTATTCGGCGCAATTCTACGAATTGTCGGCGCTTGCGAGTTTCGAGGGCAAGATGGCCGAAATGGGCCGGTTCTGTATCGCGCCGGGGCGTCTTGACCCTGATATATTGCGGGTGGCCTGGGCGGCGATGACGCGGTTTGTCGATGATAACGGGATCGAGATGCTGTTTGGCTGTTCGTCCTTTCACGGCACCGAGACCGAGACCTATCTCGATGCCTTTGCCATGCTGCGCGAGCGGCATCTGGCGCCGCGCCGCTGGTGGCCGCGGGTCAAGTCCCCGAGCGTCTTTCGCTTTGCGCAGCGGCTCAGGCGGCACAAGCCCGATCTGAAACTGGCGATGCGGCACATGCCGCCGCTCTTGCGCACCTACCTCATGATGGGGGGGTGGGTCAGCGATCATGCGGTGATCGACCGGCATCTCAACACGCTGCATGTGTTCACTGGCGTCGAGATTGGCACTATTCCAGCCACGCGCAAACGGCTGTTGCGGGCACTTGCAGGCTGAGGTCTCTTGACGCTGACAAGGTGGCAGGATAGCCCGCGCCCATGGCACGCGCACCTCTTTTACAGCTCACCGACATTTCGCTCACCTTTGGGGGTGAGCCTGTGTTTCACGATCTCTCGCTTGTGGTGCAACCCGGCGACCGGGTGGCGCTTGTGGGGCGCAACGGGTCGGGCAAATCCACGTTGATGAAGGTCATGGCCGGTCTGGTCGAGCCGGATCGTGGGCTGCGGATCGTCACGCCCGGCGTCAATGTGGGCTATATGGAGCAAGAGCCCGACATGGTCGGGTTCACCACCCTGGGCGATTATGCCGCGAGTGAATTGGACCCCGCCGAGACCTACCGTGTCGAGATGGCGGGCGAGGGGCTGAAATTCGATCCTGCACGTCCGGTCAGCACCGCCTCGGGCGGCGAGCGGCGGCGCGCGGCCCTGGCCAAGCTGATGGCCGAGGCACCGGACCTCATGCTGCTGGATGAGCCGACCAACCATCTGGACATCGAGGCGATTGGCTGGTTGGAGAACGAGTTGCGCGAGACGCGCAAAGGCTTTGTCCTGATCAGCCATGACCGCGCCTTTCTGCGTGAACTGACGCGTGCAACCCTCTGGATTGACAGGGGAATGACCCGGCGGCAGGAAAAGGGGTTCGAGCATTTCGAGGCCTGGCGCGACAAGGTCTGGGACGATGAGGACCAGCAGCGCCACAAGCTGGACCGCAAGATCAAGTCCGAGGCGCGGTGGGCGGTCGAAGGCATCAGCGCGCGGCGCAAGCGCAATCAGGGCCGGGTGCGTGCCCTCGCCGACTTGCGGGCGGAACGCAGCAGTCAAATCCGGCGTCAGGGCACGGCGGCGATGGCGCTCGAATCGGGTCCGACCTCGGGCCGCAAGGTGATCGAGGCGGTCGATATATCAAAGGCTTATGGCGACAAGCTCATCCTCGGGAAATTCAGTATCAAGATCCTGCGCGGGGATCGTGTGGCCTTTGTCGGCCCCAATGGCGTAGGCAAGACGACGCTGCTCAAGATGCTGCTCAAGGAGATCGTGCCCGACAGCGGCACCGTGACCCACGGCACAAATCTGGAACCGGCGGTGTTCGATCAGGCGCGCGCGCAGCTCGACCCGGAAATGACCCTGTGGGAGAGCCTGACAGGCGATGCCGAAATGCGCGTTTCGGGACAGGCGGATCAGGTGCTGGTGCGTGGGCAGCCCCGGCATGTGGTGGCCTATCTCAAGGATTTCCTCTTTGACGAGCGGCAGGCGCGTGCGCCGGTCAAATCGCTCTCGGGCGGGGAGAAGGCGCGGCTCTTGCTGGCCAAGCTGATGGCGCGCGAAAGCAATCTGCTGGTGCTGGACGAGCCGACCAACGATCTCGACATCGAGACGCTCGATCTGCTGCAAGAGTTGCTGGACGATTTTGACGGCACCGTCCTTCTGGTCAGCCATGATCGCGACTTTCTGGACCGCGTGGCGACCACCACCATCGCGATGGAAGGCGACGGACGCGCCACGACCTATGCCGGGGGCTGGTCGGATTACCGCGCGCAACGGGGTGCGGATGCGGCTCTTGAAGCCAGTAAAAAATACGATAAAACAGAGACTAAAGCGCCGGAGTTGAAGCAATCAAAGCCGGGCACCTCGCGCCTCAGCTTTACCGAAAAGCACCGTCTGGAGGAGTTGCCCGCGCAGATGGAGCGGCTGGCGGCCGAGATTGCAAAGCTCGAG
>JBLRXE010000114.1:0-370 GCA_047920895.1 Roseovarius sp. | reverse complement strand
GTTGCTCTCGGATGCCACGCTCTTTACCCGCGAGCCGGTCAAGTTCAAAAAGGCGACCGAGGCGTTGACAACCCGTCAGAGCGCCTTGGCCAAGGCCGAAGCGGAATGGCTCGACTTGGCAGAGCGTGCCGAGAGCTGATTACTGCATCCGCAGCGCGCCATCGAGGCGGATCACCTCGCCGTTGAGATAGCCGCACTCGATGATGAAGGCCGCAAGCCGCGCATATTCCGCCGGATCGCCGAGGCGTTCCGGATGATGGTGATCGTGCTGACGGACGCGAACCTGGCGACGGGCGTGCAGCCGTTCCCGCGGCCGAACCCGGAGCTCAGCTGGATCGCACCGCCGATCGACCAGGGCCCGGTGCCGCCC
>JBLRXE010000113.1:0-7252 GCA_047920895.1 Roseovarius sp. | reverse complement strand
GCGGTCGATGCCGAAGGGACTGTCGGCGCGATCGTCGTGGATGTCGGCGGCGTCCTCGGTCTTGGCGCACATGCAGTGGCGCTTCCGCTCGGGCAGGTCGAGGTCGAGCGGCTGACGCCGCCGCCGCGCCTCTTCCAAGGCGGCATAGGCGGCATAAAGAGGCGCAATCACCTCGTCCATGAGGGGCGCGCATGTGTCATCCGGCGCGCCATCCTGCGCCGATTGCACCTGTTGATAGGTCAGCGATGCAGCAGAACGCATGAGACCGCGCACGAACCGATGCCCGATCTTGTCGCCCGTCGCGGTGATCTGCATCCGCACGGCGATACAGGCGCGCGGCACACCTTCGTGCAGCGAACACAGATCGCCCGACAGCCGGTCGGGCAACATCGGCACCACGCGATCCGGGAAATAGCTCGAGTTGCCGCGCTTGCGCGCCTCGTGGTCCAGCGCCGAGCCGGGGCGCACATAATGCGCGACGTCGGCAATCGCGACCCAGATCACATGCCCGCCCTGATTCTTGGGATCGTCATCGGCATGGGCCCAGACCGCATCGTCATGGTCGCGTGCATCCCACGGGTCGATGGTGATCAGCGGCATGTCGCGCAGATCCTCACGGCCCTTGAGGCCCGCCGGTTTCATCGCATCCGCCTCGGCGATCACCGCATCGGGAAAGGTGTCGGGGATGCCGTGCTGATGAATGGCGATGAGCGACACCGCCTTGGGGGCCGACGGATCGCCCAGCCGGTCCAGCACCCGCGCCCGCGGCAGGCCCATACGGCCCGCTGGCCCCGCCTGTTCCGCCTCGACCAGCTCGCCATCCTGCGCGCCACCGGTGGCATCGGCGGCCACCTGCCATTCCTTGCCGTCGCCCTTGTCGATGGGCAGGATACGCCCGCCCTCGGCCCCCTTGCGGAAAATTCCCAGCACCTTGCGCGGGTTGGTGCCGATGCGGCGGATCAGCCGCGCCTCGTAATGATGCGCCTCGCCCTTGACCTCTTGCAGCCGCGCCAGAATACGGTCGCCGTCGCCCATTGCAGGGTCAGAGGCGCGCGGGATCAGCAGCACGACAGGCTCCACCCCCTCGCCCGTCCATTCCAGGGGACGCGCCAGCAACTCACCGTCAGAGGCCTGCCCCGTCACTTGCAGCACGCTCACGGGCGGCAGGCGGTCGGCGTCGCGATAGGTCTTTTTGCGCTTTTCCAGATGGCCCTCGTCCTCCAACTCCTTGAGCAGGCGCTTGAGGTCGATCCGCGCAGCCCCCTTGATGCCAAAGGCCTTGGCAATATCGCGTTTCGCGGTGAGGGTCGGGTTGTCCGAAATCCATTGCAGGATTTCGATCTTGCTGGGCATCTGGCTCATGCTCTGGCCCTAGCACGAAGCGCGGGCGGCGTCATCCGGGAAACCACCGAAATGCTGGGGCAAGTTTAGAGAATTCTTCACCCTTTCGCCGCTACTGTCGGTCCAGACCCGCAGAGAGGCCTTAGATGAAAGCAACCACGCCCTTGGCCCGCATTGCCCCCGCGCCCCGTGGCGGGGCGGCGGCGCATCTGACCCGCGCGCAAAAGGCAGCGATCATCGTCCGTTTTCTGCTCAATGAGGGGGCAGAAATCGCGCTGACCGACCTGCCAGAACCCTTGCAGGCGCGGCTGACGACCCAGATGGGCTCCATGCGTTACGTCGATCGGAACACGCTGGCCGATGTGGTCGCGGAATTCGCACAAGAGCTTGAGAGCATGGGCCTGACCTTTCCGCGTGGAATGGCAGGGGCACTCACCGCGCTGGATGGCCGGATCAGCCCGCAAACCGCCGCGCGCCTGCGCAAGGAGGCGGGCGTGCGCCAACAGGGCGATCCCTGGGATCAGGTGAAACAAGCCGGCGTCGCCGCGCTCATCCCCATTGTCGAGCGAGAGAGCACAGAGATTGCGGCGGTGCTCCTGTCCAAGCTTGATGTGGCGCATGCGGCGGACCTCTTGGGCAAACTGCCGGGCGAACTTGCGCGGCGGATCACCTATGCGGTGTCACAGACCGGCGCGGTCAGCCCCGAAGCGGTGGACAGGATCGGTCTGGCGCTTGCGGCGGAACTACATGACATCCCCGAAACCGCCTTTGCCCAAGGGGCGGTTGAACGTGTAGGCGCGATCCTCAACTTCTCGCTCGCCGCGACGCGCGACGACGTGCTGACCGGGCTGGACGAAACCGATCAGGAATTTGCAAATCTCGTGCGCCGCGCGATCTTTACCTTCGTGCATATTCCAGACCGGGTGAAAGCCACGGATATTCCACGCATCACCCGCGAGGTGGATCAGGCGATTCTGGTCACGGCCCTTGCGGGGGCGGCCTCTGGCGATCTGGTGCCGGTGGCGGAGTTCATCCTCGCCAACATGGGCAAGCGCATGGCCGAGGCGCTGCGCGAGGAAATGCAAGAGCGGGGCCGCGTGCGCCTGCGCGATGCCGAAGAGGCGATGACCGCCGTGGTCAACGCCGTGCGCACCCTCGAAGCGGCGGGCGAGATTGCCTATGTCATCCCCGACGAAGACGAGAGCGCGTGACCACTGGACAAGCCGAACCCGCCCCCCTACGCTTCGCCTTATGAGTGATTGGGATGGACGCCGTTGGCATGACATGGGCGGACAGGCTTCTGGGCCTGTGCCGATGGAGGGGCATGACTTTGCCCTCTGGGAGAAACGCATCGACGCGCTGATGGTGCTCTGCGGGCAAAAGGGGCTCTTTACCGTCGATGGGCTGCGCCGCGCGCTCGAGGATATGGGCGAGGATGCCTTCGAGAAACACTCTTATTACGAACGCTGGATCGCTGCCGTGAACCAGAACCTTTTGGAATCCGGGGTCTATTCGCTGGAAGAGCTAGCCGCCCGGATGGACGCGGTCTCTGCGCGTGGTCCCACCTATGCCGAGGCGCAACATGGCTGAGCGGGTGCGGGTCAAGGCGCTCACGCCGCCGGGCCATGTGCGCGCGCCGTGGTATCTGCGCGGCAAGGAGGGCGTGATCGAACGGCCCTTGGGGGCGTTTCGCAACCCCGAGCAATTGGCCTATGGCCTGCCCGCCGAGGAAAAGCCGCTTTACCGCGTTCGCTTTTTCATGCGCGACATCTGGGGCGATGCCGCCGAGAACTCCGACGACACGCTCGATGCCGAAATCTACGCGCATTGGCTCGAAAAGGTGGATCGACATGCCCCATGACCACCACGATCACGACCATTTCCACCATGAAGGTCTCAGCCCCTCTGGCCACCCCTACCGCGCCGATAATGACGGCCCGCTGACCTATTGGCAGCGCATGGAAATCGCAGTGCGCGAATTGCTGGTGGAAAAGGGCCTGCTCACCCCCGCCGAGATTGCCGCGCAGATCGAGGCGATGGAGGCCCGCAGCCCCGCCAATGGCGCGGCGGTGGTGGCGCGCGCCTGGGTCGATCCCGATTTCAAGGCGCGGCTTCTGGCCGATGCCTCTGCCGCGAGCCGCGAGATGGGGTTCGATATCGGCCCGCTCCACCTGATCGCGGTCGAGAATACCGCGCAGACCCATAATATCATCGTTTGCACGCTCTGCTCCTGCTACCCGCGCAATCTCTTGGGCCTGCCCCCCGATTGGTACAAGACGCGGGAATATCGCAGCCGCGCGGTGCGCGAGCCACGCTCTGTGCTGCGCGAATTCGGTCTCGACCTGCCCGATGATGTCACTGTGCGCGTCCACGACAGCACAGCCGATATGCGCTATATCGTGCTGCCCGCCCGGCCCGAGGGCACCGAATGTCTGGACGAGGCGCAATTGGCCAGCCTGGTCACCCGCGATTCGATGATCGGCACCGGCCTGCCCCGTCACCCCTGAGCAGGCGGCGGCGGTCATGTGCGGGCGCTTTGTCATCACCCTGCCCGAGGATGCGATGGCGCGCACGGCATCGCGCTTGCCGCCGGCACGGCGGATTGAATGGCTTCTTTCACAGGAACCCTTTTCTAACCCCGGTCAAACGATATATAGACGTCATGAAACAGACCCTGTCACATGGCAATGATCCGATAGTGCGACTGAAATGATCCAGCATCCGATGACACTGACCGGGCCCAAGGAGGACGCGGGCGATCCTGCGGTGGTCGTTGCCACGCGGCCCAAAACCAAGCGCCCGCCTCTCTACAAGGTTCTGCTGCTGAATGACGACTTCACGCCCATGGAATTCGTGGTCGCTGTTCTTGAACGGTTTTTCGGCATGTCGCATGCCCAAGCCTTTGAAATTATGCTGACCGTACACAAGAAGGGGCTGGCGGTCGTGGGTGTCTTCAGCCATGAAATCGCCGAAACCAAAGTGGCGCAGGTGATGGACTTCGCCCGCCGCCACCAGCACCCACTACAATGCACCATGGAAAAAGAATAACTTGGCCAACGCCACCCGCCTGACACTTGCCCTCGCCGACGGGGTTGCGACCCTGCCCGAGGCGGGACGCATTGCCGTATTCACCCCGCGCAGCGGCGCCGATCTCTCGGCCTTACCCAAGGGCCGCGTGCAGGTGATCACGCCGATCAAGCCCGATCACGATCACTTTGCCGGTCTGGGATATGACTGCGCCGTCGCCCCCGAGGGGCGCTATGGCGCGGCGATCCTCTGCTTGCCACGCGCCAAGGCGCGGGCGCGCGCCACACTGGCAGAGGCCGCCGCCGTCACCGATGGTTTGATCATCGTCGATGGGCTGAAAACCGATGGCATCGAATCTGTGCTGCGCGATTGCCGCCGCCGCGTGGCGGTCAGTGCGCCGCTGTCCAAGGCACATGGCAAGATTTTCAGCTTTGCCGCCGGGCCGGAATTTGCCGATTGGGCCGCCACCGCCGCACAGCCCATCGCAGGCGGCTTTGTCACCGCGCCGGGGGTCTTTTCCGCCGATGCGATTGATCCGGCCTCAATGTTCCTGGCCGACAGCCTGCCACCGGCCCTTGGCGCGCATGTGGTTGATCTTGGCGCGGGCTGGGGCTATCTGAGCGCGCGCGCGCTGGAACGCGCGGGCCTCGCGCGGCTCGATCTGGTCGAGGCGGACCACGACGCCCTCACTTGCGCGCGCCAGAATGTGACGGACCCCCGCGCGCATTTTCACTGGGCCGATGCAACGGTCTGGCTGCCCGACGCGCGCGCCGACAGCGTGATCATGAACCCGCCCTTTCACGAGGGCCGCAGCGCCGATCCTGATCTGGGCCGGGCCTTTATCCGCGCGGCGGCGGGGATGCTCAAACCCTCGGGCAGCCTGTGGATGGTCGCCAACCGCCACCTGCCCTATGAACCCACGCTTGCGCAATCCTTTGCCTCGGTCGTCGAGGCCGCAGGTAACGGGCGCTTCAAGATCCTCCACGCCAGCCGTCCGACGCGCCAAGGGCGTTAGCCCCGCCCGCGCACGCCTTGGACCCAGCTTGAAAGGCCAGACATGTCCTTCTCCATCACCGGCAAAACCGCCATAGTCACCGGGGGCGCCAACGGTATCGGCCTCGCCATCGGGCGCCATTTCGCGGACAAGGGCGCCAATGTCGTCTTTGCCGATATGGACGAGGCGCGCCTGATCAAGGAATTGGGCGAGAACGACGACAGCGGCAACATCCGCTATTTCGCTGGCGACCTGCGGCAGAAACTGACGCAGGCCAACCTCTTGTCAGCCACAATCGACGCCTTCGAGCAGGTGGATATCCTCGTCAATGCCTGCCGCCAGATCGTGCCATCGGATGCGCTCAACCCCGATGATGACGCGGTCGAGATGCTGCTTGAACAGAACCTTCTGACCGCGTTGCGCATGAGCCAGCAGGTCGCGCGCCGGATGATCAAGCAATCCGAAGGCCAGACCGACGGCAGCGCCGGAACCATCGTCAATATCTCCTCTATTGCCGCCCGCTGCACCCATCCCGATCTCTTGGCCTATTCGGTCTCGACAGCGGCCCTCGACCAGATGACGCGCAGTCTGGCGCTGGCGCTGGCGCCGCACCGTATCCGCGTCAACGCGCTGGCCTTCGGCTCGGTCATGAGCGCCTCTCTCAAGGAAACGCTGCGCGAGCATAGCGATTACCGCAGCGACATCGAATGCCACACGCCACTGGGGCGGATTGCCTCGGCGGCAGAACTGGCCGAGGCGGTGCAATATCTGGCCTGCGACGGATCGGCCTTCATGACCGGGCAGATCATGACGGTAGACGGCGGGCGCACCCTGCTTGACCCCTGTGCGGCCCCGGCGCACTAATAGGTATCATTGCCCCAGGACAAGACGAATGACCGATCAATTTACCCAGCAGAAAACCCGCGCCGCCGCATGGTTCCGCCAGTTGCGCGACGACATCGTCGTCGCCTTCGAGGGGTTGGAGGACAGCCACGCCAACGGACCATTGTCAGAGGCAGCACCAGGGCGGTTCGACGTGAGCGAGACCCGCCGCCACAGCGACGACGGATCGGACGCCGGGGGCGGGCTCATGAGCGTGCTGCGCGGGGGCCGGGTGTTTGAGAAGGTCGGCGTCAATGTGTCCGAGGTTTACGGCACCTTGGGCGAGGCGGCACAGCGCGCGATGGCCGCGCGCGGCGTGCCCGGCATGGACAGCGACCCGCGGTTCTGGGCCTCCGGCATCAGCCTTGTTGCGCATATGCAGAACCCGCATTGCCCGGCGGTCCATATGAATACCCGCATGTTCTGGACCCCGCATGCGTGGTGGTTCGGCGGCGGCTCGGATCTCAATCCTTGCATCGAATACCCCGAGGACACGGGCCATTTTCATGCCCAACAGCAGGCGCATCTCGATCCGCACGGGACCGATCTATACCCGAAACTCAAGGCTTGGGCGGATGAGTATTTCTTTGTCCCGCACCGCAACCGGGCGCGCGGTGTGGGCGGCATCTTCATGGATGACCGCAACTCCGGCGACTGGGAGGCGGATTTTGCGCTGACGCAGGACATCGGCCGCGCCTTTCTGCCCGCCTATGTGCCGCTGGTGGAAAAGCGCCGGGTGCAGCCGTGGTCGGACGCGGACAAGGACACGCAACTCGTGCATCGCGGCCTTTATGCCGAATACAACCTCGTCTATGACCGGGGCACGAAATTCGGGCTGGCCACGGGCCATGACGCCAACGCGGTGTTAATGAGCCTGCCGCCCATGGCGAAATGGGTCTGAACGCGTCTGGCGCGTCTCAGGCCACCAGCTTTGCCAAATCCGCCGCCGCCTCGCGCATGGGATCGAGATAGTCCAGCGCTCGCTCGATGCTGAATCGCTGCGTGGGC
>JBLRXE010000112.1:0-7303 GCA_047920895.1 Roseovarius sp. | reverse complement strand
ATCGGCCACTTCCTCTGGCGACGCGGCGCGCGCCCAATCGCGCAAGAGCGCGAGCGCCTCCTTGGCCTCGTCCCGGTCCGGTGCAGGCTTCATCTCAGACGGATGCACATTCATCGCAAAACTTCCCTATCCGCTCTGCCAGACCCTTACATACAGGGTTTTCGCAGGAATTGCCATTATCGTAAGGATTTACGTCAAATGCGGCAAAGCGGATCATTCAAACCCCGGAAATTGCTGAAAAACCTCTCTGGCTCAGTTTGTCGCCTCCAGCGCGTTCTGAATGTCACGGATCAGGTCGCCGCAATCCTCCAGCCCCACACTGAGCCGCACCAGCCCCGGCGTGATGCCAAGCGCTGCCTTTTGTTCTGCGGGCAGGCGTTGGTGGGTTGTGGTGGCGGGATGGGTGACGATGGATTTTGCATCGCCCAGATTGTTCGAGATGATGACAATCTCGAGCGCGTTGAGGAACCGGAACGCCGCCTTTTGCCCGCCCCTGAGGTCGAGGGCCAGAACCGTGCCGCCTTCGCCCATCTGCGCGCGCACCAGATCGTGCTGCGGATGGTCGGGCAGCCCCGGATAGATCACCCGCGCCAGCCGTGCATCGCCCTGCAACGCCTCGGCAATCGCCTGTGCGCTTGCCGTTTGCGCGCGCACCCGCAGGTCGATGGTCTCCAACCCCTTGAGCATGACCCAGGCGGTAAAGGGCGACATCGAGCCGCCGGTGTGCTTCATATAGGGTTCGACCGTGCCCCGGATGAAATCGCGCGTGCCCAAAATCACCCCGCCCAGCGTGCGGCCTTGCCCGTCGATATGCTTGGTCGCGGAATAGATCACCACATCCGCGCCCTGCGCGATGGCGTTTGAGTAAACCGGCGTGGCAAAGACATTGTCCACCACCACCAGCGCCCCCGCCGCATGCGCCAACTCCGCAACGCCGCGAATATCCACCACGTCGAGCGTGGGGTTCGAAATAGTCTCGAAGAATACCGCCTTGGTGCCGGGCCGGATTGCCGCGCGCCACGCATCCAGATTGGTGCCGTCCACGAATGTGACCTCAACCCCGAAGCGGGTCAGGATTTCCTCGAGCACATAGAGACAGGAGCCAAAGAGCGCCCGCGCCGACACCACATGATCGCCCGCCCGCAGCATGGACGTGAGCGCGCCCGAAACCGCCGCCATGCCGCTTGCGGTGGCAAAGGCATCCTCGGCGCCTTCAAGTGCTGCGATCCGGTCCTCGAACATCGCGACGGTGGGGTTGCCATAGCGGGCATAGATGAACTCATCCGCGCCCGCCTTGATGAAGCGCGCCTCTGCCGCCTCGGCGGTGTCATAGACAAACCCTTGGGTGAGGAAGATCGCCTCGCTCACCTCGTTATACTGGCTGCGCCGCGTGCCGCCATGCACCAGTTTGGTGCGCTTTTGCCAAGTCTCGCTCATATCCGTCCTCCGGGCCAACCGCCCATGAAAAAAGCCCCGACGCGGTCAAGCGAAAGGGGCCTTTCATCCTGACCTTTTAGCGGTTTGTTTAACGTGGCCCGCAATCCGGTAACAAATCGCCACGCCCGCGCCTTACCCCTGCACGCGCATATCGTCAACTCTGTCACGCAGATTTCATGCAAGCGTCACTATGGCGACGTATGCGCGGCGTAGCTCTCGGCCACAACATCTGGTGGGGTGAGGGACATGCCGCTGATCCATGTGAATACGGGGCCGACCAGCCCGGTGCTGCATGACGGGGCCGGTGATCCGGCGCAACGCCTGCCCGATCTGCTGCGGGGCAATGGGCCCGTGATCCTGATGGTGCATGGCTACAAATACGCGCCCCACCACGCCACCGAATGTCCACACGATCACATCTTTTCGCTCAGCCCGGAACGCACATGTTTCAAGGTCCGAAGCTGGCCTGCCGGGCTTGGCTTTGGTGCAGGTGCGACCGACGAGGGGCTGGGTATCGGGTTTGGCTGGCCTGCGCGCGGCAATATCTGGCGCGCCTATGCGGCGGCGGCAGAGGCGGGGGCGCAACTCGCGCAACTGGTCATGATGATTCGCACCGCGCGCCCGGATCGCCCGATCCACGCGGTCGCCCATTCGCTCGGCGCGCGCGTCGTGCTTTCGGCGCTGCCCCACCTGCCCGAGGGGGCCATCCAACGCCTGATCCTGCTCGCCGGTGCCGAATTCGGCCAGCGCGCGGCTGAGGCGCTTGCTACCCCGGCGGGGCGCGGCGTCGAGGTGATCAACATCACCAGCCGCGAGAATGATTTTTACGATTTTCTCCTCGAATGTCTGATCCCCGCCCCCCGGCGCGGCGACCGCAGCCTTGGGCTGGCCCTGCCTGACAGCCCCAAGGTGCTCACCCTCCAGATGGACGATCCCGGCACGCTTGCGGCGCTCAACCGCGCGGGTTTTGCCATCGCCCCGCCCGCCGCGCGCATTTGCCACTGGTCGCCCTATACCCGGCCCGGTGTCTTTGCCCTTTACAACAGCCTCCTGCGCCGTGGCCCCGACCTGCCACTTTCGGCCCTCCGGGCGGCGCTGCCCGCTACCTTTGCGCCGCGCTGGTCGCGCCTCATGACCCTGCCAGAACTGAGCCTGCCCTTGCCAATGGGGCGCAAACCGTCATTCTGAGTGCATCCCATTCTCAGGAGCTCTACCGATGCCCGCCCCGATCGACCTCTATTACTGGCCCACGCCGAACGGCTGGAAAATCACCATCGCGCTGGAAGAGATGGGCCTGCCCTATGACCTGCATCTGATCGATATCGGCAAGGGTGCCCAGTTCGACCCCGATTTCCTGAAGATCGCGCCGAACAACCGGATGCCCGCCATCACCGATCCCCAGGGCCCCGACGGCGCGCCGATCTCCATCTTCGAATCCGGCGCGATCCTGCAATATCTGGCGCGCAAGACCGGGCAATTCTACGGCGCGACCGCGCGCGACCGAATCGCGGTCGATCAATGGCTCATGTGGCAGATGGGCGGCGTCGGGCCGATGGCAGGCCAGGCGCATCATTTCCTGAAATTCGCCCCCGAGGATGTCCCCTATGCCAAGGACCGCTACCGGGCGGAGGTGGCGCGCCTCTATGGCGTGCTCGACCGGCAATTGGCGCAGGCCGCGTATGTCGCGGGCGATTTCTATTCCATCGCCGATATGGCGCTCTGGGGCTGGTGCTCGCTCTGGGAGGGGCAGCAGCAGACGCTCGACGATAAACCGCATTTCACCCGCTGGCTTGATGCTGTGGGTGCGCGCGCGGGGGTCCAGCGTGGCCGCGCCCTCCATGCCGATAAACGCCGCGATCCGACAGCGCGGAAATAAGCGGCTTAGCCGCCGTAAACCGCGCCCCTGCGTTCGTTCAGCGCCTGTTGCAACCGCTTTGAGCGTGCATTCCAGCCGCGCGCGCCGGGCGGGCTGTCATCCTGCGCCGGGTTGATGCGCGCGCGCAGGCTGTCAGAGGCGGTGAAAATGGCAAAGGCCAGATCGGCCCCTTGCGGTGTCGTCACATAGCCCGCCAGCGCGCTCACGAAATGCAGCGTGCCGGTCTTGGCCGCCACCTTGAGCGGATGGTTGCGATTGGGGCGGCCTTGGGCATCGCGCAATTCGACCGCGCGCAAGAGCGGTCGTAAAAGCCCCGCGCCCTGCGCCTGCGCGAGCGCCTGCGCCATCGCCGCCGCTGACAGGCGCGAGCGGTCGCTCAGGCCCGAGTGATCCCGCAGGGCGGCCCCCGACATGCCCAGCGCCGCCACCGCCCAAGCGTTCATGTCCTGCGCCGACTGATCCAGCGCCACCACCGCCCCGCGCCGCCTGGCCGCAGCGGCAAGCCCCACCATTTCGGCGGTGAGGTTGGTCGAGAACCGCAGCATATCGCGCAATATTGTCGAGAGCGGCGCGCTGGCATGGGTGACAATCGCCGTGCCACCGGGCAGGCGGTCGATGATCTGCGGCGCGCCGGTCTTGATCCCGTGGCTTCGCGCAAAGGTGGCAAAGACCTCGCCTGCGTAAAGCTCGGGCTTGCGCACCGGCAACCAGCGCGCGCCGCCATTGCCCAGCGCGCCCAGCGCCACGGTCCAGTCGTCGTAGCTGCCTGCGTCCTTGTAGCTGTAGACCGGGGCGCTGCGATCCGCGATGCGCATCCGCGCCATGGTCACATCGGGCCGGTAGCGGTCTGACCGCGCATCCATCGTGATGGCATATTTGCCGCCCGCGCGCTTCCACTCGAAATGCACCCGGTTGTAATTGAGGTTGAGGCCCGAGAGGGCGGGGTTATAGCCCGCGTGTTCCGGTTGCGCCTCGTCAATGGCGCGTTTGAACGGCACCGCCCCGCCCCAGACAAGGAACCTGCCGCGCAGCTCGCGTAGCCCGGTCTTGGCCAGATTGGCGGCAAGACCGGCCAGTGCATCGGTATCCAGCGTCGGATCCCCGCCGCCCGCCAGAATGAGATCGCCGTTGAGCACGCCGCCCGCAATCGGCCCCGTCGCAATCAGCCGCGTGCCAAAGCGATGGTCCGGCCCCAATGCATCGAGCGCATAGAGCGCCGTGACCGCCTTGATCACGCTCGCGGGTGGCAGGCCTGTCGTGGCATCGCCCGCCTCAAGCAATCGCCCGGTGCGCGCATCGGCCACCGCATAGCCCACCCGCCCCGACAGATTGGCCTCGGAAATCAGCGCCTCAGCGGCGGGGGCGCGCGGCCTCGCGCGGCCTGCGCCGCCATCGGGCCGCGCCACGGGGCGCAAGGACACGGCAGGCGCGCCTGCCAAGGCCGGACCACTCAGCGCCGCCAGCACCGTGCCCAGAAAATACCGCCGTGACATGCCCTTGGTCATGGCGCAGAGTTAACCGCAGCCGGGTTCCGTGCGCAATCGTGATCTGCTCTGGGGGTGGTCACTTTTGCGCCTTGGCCCAATCCCCGCCCGCCCTCAGCCGGGTCGAGGAGATGTCCATCATCGGCACATTGACAAAACACCAGGCGGGCGCGTCGCGCCGCCCCAAGGCCTGACTGCCCTGCGCGGGCAGGCGGGCGCGGGCATAGATGCGCGCCGCAGGCGACAACCGCGCTGAAATGCGCTGACCGGGCCGCGCCAGAACCCCCACCGGCACCGTGTCGAGAATCTCGCGCCAATCCTGCCAGAGGTGGAATTGCGCGAGGTTATCCGCCCCCATCAGCCAGACGAACCGCACACCGGGACAGAGCGCGCGCAGCGCCCGCAACGTTGCGGCGGTGTGGCGGGTGCCGGTCTGCGCCTCGATATCGGTCACGTCGATGCGCGGATGATCCACCAATGCCCGCGCCGCCGCCATACGCTGCGCGAGCGGCGCGGGGCCATGCGCCTTGAGCGGGTTGCCGGGGCTCACGAGCCACCACAGCCGGTCCAGCCCGAACCGTCGCAGCGCCTCGCGGCTGATATGCAGATGCCCCGCATGTGGCGGATCGAACGATCCACCCAAGAGGCCGATCACCTGACCGGGGCGGGCATGGGGCAGGGCATGTGTCATCGCCTCTTCATTGCCAGAGGCGCGGCGACTGTAAAGCGGAAACGCATGTCAGCGTTCTGCCCTCACCGCGTCGATCGCGGTGTCACGGGGCGGCACCAGCCGCCAGAAATTCGCCTCGGCATGAATGAGATCGCGGCGCGGGTCATCAGGGGCGGCATTTGTGGCTATGACACGCGCGATGTCGGCCAGAACCGCCGGATTGCTGCGAAAGTAATTGTGGCTTGATCCGCCGGTCACGGCGCTGACATTGATGAAATGCACATTGCGGATATGGGCAAAGATTTCGCGTTCGGAGAGGCCAAGTTGATCGTAGGACAGCCTGCCGAAACGGGTTCCCGCCATCAGAAATTGCGCAAGGCCCAGCGCCCCGTCCTCGGGATTCATATAGACGGTGATGCGCCCGAAGGCGAGACCGAACCGCTCTGCGATCAGCCGTTGACGCACCACCGAGAAATCGAGATCCGGCGCGGCCAGGATCAGGTTCTCTATCTTCAGGCTCTGACGGGGATCACGTCCGGCGGCGCGGGCCTCGATCACCAGTTCGCGCAGGGCGGTGGTGACAACATCGCTGCCCCGGCTGTGCGCGACGATATGGATGCGGTTCAACCCCGGCACGGTGCTGAGCAGGCGCAGTGTCTCCTTGAGGTGAAAGATGGTGAATTCGCCGCTCTCGCGGTCTTTGAAATAGCCAAACGCACCGGGATTGCCCGACGGCCAGCTATAGGCCAGCGGCAGCGCGCCCTGCCCGGTAGCCTGCCACAGCCGGGCCGTGGTTTCCAGCGCGTCGTTAAAATGGCTATTGTAGCCGTGGATATAGAGCAGGATGTCGCGCTGGTCACGCTTGCGCAGGTCCTGCGCAAGCGCGTCTTGCAGCGCGCGCCCGGTCTCGGCATAGCGTGCCGCACTGCTGGGATCGGGCCCGATCACGCCGCCCGATTGGCTGAGGGCGAGCGGCGTGGCCGGAAAGGTCAGTCGCTGTGCGACGCGGTCGATTTTCAGACCCGCGTCGCCAGCCCCGAGTTGCGCCGTGCCAAAGCGCATGGCCGCATCGCGGCGGGCGGTCAGCAAAACAGCGCCGCCGTCGGTGATCTCCACGGCGCGGTCGGTGACAAAATGGATCTGCGCGCCGGGATCGCCGCTGTCGGCAACAGGCCCCTGTGGCAACGGCCCGGCCCCACCGCATGCCCCGAGGCCCAGCATCAGAAGGGCGCAGGCCGAGGTTCTCAAACGTCGCATCCCATACTCCGTCACGGCTGTTAGCAGTATGCCACCCGGCCCCACCGAGGCAATTGAAATCACCGTGTTGTGCCTTGGAAACGGGCATCCCGAGGGCTTCAGGCGCGCACAGACCATTGCCCCCGAACGCCCGAGCGGCTATCACCCGGTCTGGATCAGCGATTACCCCAAGGAACGGAGCGGCACATCATGGCAGCCTATCAATATGTCTATCACATGCAGGGCGTCTCCAAGACCTATCCCGGCGGCAAGAAATGCTTTGAAAACATCCACCTCAACTTTCTGCCGGGGGTGAAGATCGGCGTCGTGGGCGTGAACGGTTCGGGGAAATCCACCCTGATGCGGATCATGGCCGGGATGGACAAGGATTACTCCGGCGAGGCCTGGGCCGCCGAGGGCGCGCGCGTGGGCTATCTGCCGCAAGAGCCGCATCTGGACGACAACCTCGATGTGCGCGGCAACGTGATGCTGGGCGTGGCCGCGAAAAAGGCCAAGCTTGACCGCTTCAACGAACTGGCAATGAACTACAGCGACGAGACCGCCGATGAGATGGCGCAGTTACAGGACGAGATCGACAGC
>JBLRXE010000111.1:0-7321 GCA_047920895.1 Roseovarius sp. | reverse complement strand
GGTAATACTCGCGCTGCGTGCGCTCCATCTGGCTCTTGACGCGGGTCTTGATCTTCTTCTCGACCTGCAAGACGCTCATCTCGCCCTGCATCAGGCCGTAAACCTTCTCCAGCCGCTCGCTCACGCTCAGCGTCTCGAGCAGCTCTTGCTTGCGGCCAACATCAAGGCCCAGATGACCCGCCACCAGATCGGCCAGCTTGGCCGGTTCCTCGGAGTCGGTTACGGCAGCCATGGCCTCGTCGGGGATGTTCTTCTTGACCTTGGCATAGCGCGCGAACTCGTCCCCCACCGTGCGCAGCAGCGCCTCTATGGTGGTGGCATCGCCGGGAATTTCGCTCAGATACTCTGCCTTGGCCTCGAAAAACTCCGAGTTGGGCAAATAGTCGGTGATCCGCACCCGCGCCACGCCCTCGACCAGCACCTTGACGGTGCCATCGGGCAGCTTCAGCAGTTGCAGCACATTGGCCACCACGCCCACGCGGTAGATACCGGATTCGGCGGGATCGTCATCGGCGGGATCAATCTGGCTCGACAGCAGGATCTGCTTGTCGTCCGCCATGACCTCTTCCAGCGCGCGCACCGATTTCTCGCGCCCCACAAAGAGTGGCACGATCATATGCGGGAACACCACGATATCCCGCAGCGGCAGGACCGGATAAGAGGCGTTGAGGGTGTCTTGCATGCGCGTATTCCTGATTCTTGGCAAGAGGGCGCCGGTCCCGCGCGGCGGCAACCACGGCCCTCTCCGTTACGTTCAGCCTAATTTGGGGCGTGCCCCGTCAGGTTTCAACAGATTCGGCAAACATTGCCCGCAGATCAGGCCGGGCACAAGAGCGCAAAAGCGCCCCGATGCCCTCATGCCGTCGCGATGATGCCACGGCGCCCCAAGCGACATGGCCATGGGCCTGCCTTGATCGCGCCAACTCTGCGCGCGGCCCATGGGACCGCGCACAAGTCTCGGATCTCAGACGGTCTCGAGCGCCGGATAATCGGTATAGCCCTCGGCCCCGCCCCCGTAATAGGTCGCCTCATCGCCCTCATTCAGAGGTGCACCCTGTGCCAGCCGCTCGGCCAGATCGGGATTGGCGATATAGGGCCGACCAAAGGCCACGAGATCAACCTTGCCCGTCGCCACCCGCGTCAGCGCCAACTCGCGGTCATAGCCATTGTTGGCCATGTAAACGCCCGTCCATTTGGCCCGTAGCGCGTCAAACGCCCCCTCACGCGTGCCGCCGGTGCTGCCCTCGATCAGGTGCAGATAGGCCAAACCACGCCCGTTGAGTTGCTCGACCACCCAACCAAAGCTGGTATCGGGATCACTGTCGGTTGCATCGTTGAACCCAGACCACGGCGACAGGCGAATACCGATCCGCCCCGGTGCCCAGACCGTTTCCAGCCCGTCCAACACTTGAAACAGCAACCGCGCCCGATTGCCCACCGAGCCGCCATAGGCATCCTCGCGGGTGTTCGGCCCATCCTTCAGGAATTGATCCAGCAGATAACCATTCGCGGCGTGCAGTTCGATCCCGTCAAACCCGGCCTCCTTGGCCGCCTTGGCGGCATGGACATAATCCGCAACCACGCGCGGCATTTCATCGGCACGCAGGGCGCGCGGGGTCGATGTGTCCTCGAATCCGGCGGGGGTAAAGGTTTGCGCCTTGGCCGCCACCGCCACCGGGGCGACCGGGGCCTGCCCGTCCGGCTGCAATGACGTGTGGCTGATCCGCCCCACATGCCAGAGCTGGATCACGATCTTGCCGCCCTTGGCATGCACCGCCTCTGTCACCTTCTTCCATGCCGCCACCTGTTCGGGGCTGTAAATCCCCGGCGTGCCGACATAGCCTTTGCCCTCGGGACTGATCTGCGCGGCCTCGGTGATGATCAAT
Organism: Roseovarius sp.; assembly: GCA_047920895.1. Classification (GTDB taxonomy): domain Bacteria; phylum Pseudomonadota; class Alphaproteobacteria; order Rhodobacterales; family Rhodobacteraceae; genus Roseovarius. The sequence continues at coordinate 5,435 of JBLRXE010000111.1, read as the reverse complement.
CCGGCCCCGGCACGCTGCGCATAATATTTGACATGCAGATCACCAACCTCGCCGGTGTCATTGTCCGCGCGGTTGCGCGTCAGCGGCGCCATAACGACTCGATTGGCGAGATCGAGATTACCTGCCTTGGTCCGGGAAAAGAGTTTGTGGCTCATGGGATATGCTCCTTGTGCATCAGCGTTACGCTTGCACAGAACCTATGCACCCGCAGACCATGCACAAGACCGCCGCCTGCGCCCTATCCCACAGCCGCCCCCGCACCACCGCACAGACGCAGACCATTGACAGCCAGAGCATCAGAGCGGCTCTATATCGCCTTCGGCGCGGCCAGCATGAAACGCCGCCTCCCAATCATCAAACCGCGCTTGCGAAATCGCCGCACGCATCTCACCCATGATCGCTTGGAAATAATGCAGGTTATGCCATGTCAGCAGCATCGAGCTGATGATTTCCTGCGACCGGAAGACGTGATGCAGATAGGCCCGGCTGTAATTCCGACAGGCCGGACAGGTGCAGGCCTCATCCAGTGGGCGCGGATCGTCCTGATGCCGCGCGTTCTTGATATTGACCACGCCATGCCGGGTAAACACCTGCCCCGTGCGCCCAGACCGGCTGGGCAGAACGCAATCCATCATGTCGATGCCACGCTTGACTGCCCCCACGATATCGTCGGGCTTGCCCACCCCCATCAGATATCGCGGGCGTTCCTCGGGCAGAAATCCGGTGGCGTAATCCAGCACGCCAAACATCGCCTCCTGCCCCTCGCCCACGGCCAGCCCGCCCACGGCATAACCATCAAAGCCGATGGCCTTGAGCGCCGCCGCACTCTCTTCGCGCAATTCGGGCGTCACGCCGCCCTGCATGATGCCAAAGAGCGCATGACCGGGCCGGTCGCCAAACGCCTCCTTCGAACGTGCTGCCCACCGCATGCTCAGCCGCATGCTCTCGGCCACAGCCTTGTCACTCGCGGGCAAGGCGGGACATTCGTCGAAACACATCACGATATCCGACCCCAGCAGTCGCTGGATTTCCATCGACCGCTCCGGCGTCAGCTCATGCTTGGACCCGTCGATATGGCTCTTGAAGGTCACACCCTGCTCCGTCAGCTTGCGCAAGCCGGCAAGGCTCATGACCTGAAACCCGCCCGAATCCGTCAGGATCGGCCGCTCCCAATTCATGAACCGATGCAAGCCGCCCAGCCGATCAATCCGCTCGGCACCGGGCCGCAGCATCAGGTGATAGGTATTGCCCAGCAAAATATCGGCCCCCGTGGCGCGCACGCTTTCGGGCATCATCGCCTTGACCGTCGCCGCCGTGCCCACCGGCATGAAGGCAGGCGTGCGAATGTCGCCGCGGGGCGTGTGGATCACCCCAGCCCGCGCCGCGCCGTCCTGCGCCAGTTTCTCGAACCCGAACCGCATCGCCTCAATTCCCATCGCTTTAGCCCTTTTGCCCCCCTTTAAAGCGGTTTACCCTGCCTTGTAAAATGCCGTCTTGGCTGTCCATTTGTGAGAGTTCCCATGACCGAAGACATCATCCTGCAACTGATCTCCGCAAATCTCGTCTGGCTGCTGATCGCGCTTCTCGTGATCATCGTCATCCTTCGCGGGGTCAAGATCGTGCCCCAGTCCGAGCAATATGTCGTCGAACGCTTTGGCAAACTGCACAAGGTGCTGGGCCCCGGCATCAACCTGATCGTGCCCTTTCTCGATGTGGTGCGGCACAAGATTTCGATCCTGGAACGTCAATTGCCCAACGCAAGCCAGGATGCCATCACCCGTGACAACGTGCTCTTGCAGGTGGAAACCTCGGTCTTTTACCGCATCCTCTATCCGGAAAAGACCGTTTACCGCATCCGCGAGGTGGATGGCGCCATCGCCACCACCGTGGCCGGGATCGTGCGCGCCGAAATCGGCAAGATGGACCTCGACGAGGTGCAATCCAACCGGACGCAGCTGATCACCACGATCAAATCTCTGGTCGAGGACGCGGTGGACGATTGGGGCATCGAAGTGACCCGCGCTGAAATCCTCGATGTCAATCTCGATCAGGCGACCCGCGCCGCCATGCTGCAACAACTCAACGCCGAACGCGCCCGCCGCGCGCAGGTGACAGAGGCCGAGGGCCACAAGCGCGCCGTCGAACTTCAGGCCGATGCCGAGCTTTACGCCGCCGAGCAGGGCGCCAAGGCCCGCCGCATCGAAGCGGATGCCGAGGCCTATGCCACCGGCGTCGTCGCCGCCGCCATTGCCGCCAACGGGCTGGAGGCGGCGCAATATCAGGTCGCGCTGAAACAGGTCGAGGCGCTCAACGCCCTTGGCAACAGCCCCTCTGCCAATACCATCCTCGTCCCCGCGCATGCGCTCGAAGCCTTTGGCAATGCCTTCAACATGCTCAAGGGGCGCGGCTGATGGAAACGGTCCTCTGGCAGCTCTGGTGGGTCTGGCTCGCGGCAGCCCTTGGGCTGGCCATTCTCGAAATCCTCCTGCCCGGTTTCATCTTCCTTGGCTTCGCCGTCGGCGCAGCCCTCATTGCCCTGCTGGTGCTTGTGCCGCTCAACCTTGGCCTCACCGCCCTGCTCGCCCTCTTCGCGCTCCTGTCGCTGGCCGCTTGGGTGATCCTGCGCCGGGTCTTTCGCGCCCCCGATGACCAGAGCCGCGTGATCCGCGAAGATATCAACAAGTAACGCACCGCACTGTCCTTGCATCCTCACAGCGACCCCAAGTAGAGAAACCGCGAGCGCCCCTTGCCGCGCATCACGCAACAGGACACGCCCGATGACCGATACCCCCGACGGCCCCCAGCCCCTGCAATTCGGCTGGGAGGAATGGGTCAGCCTGCCCGATCTCGGCGTGCCCGCGATCAAGGCCAAGGTCGATACCGGCGCGCGCACCAGTGCCCTGCATGCCTTTGACATCGAGACATTCGGCCCCGCCACGCGCCCCAAGGTCCGCTTTACCGTGCATCCGATTCCGGGCCGCGATGACCTGATCATCCCCTGCTCCGCCCCGATCATCGACCGGCGCGATGTGACCTCCTCCAATGGCGAGCGTGAGTTGCGCTATGTCATCGCCTCGCAACTCTCGGTCAATGGCGACACATGGCCGATCGAGATCACCCTCACCAACCGCTCCAGCATGGCCAGCCGCATGCTCCTGGGCCGTCAGGCGCTCAAGGATCACATCTCGATCGTCGCCACCGACCGCTTTCTGCAACCCGAACTCAGCTACGAGGTCTATCACACCGCCCGCGTCCGCACCGCCCAGCCCAAGCGCGCCCTGCGCATCGCCGTGCTCAGCCGCGAGGACAATTACTCTACCCGCCGCATCGTCGAGGAAGGCGAGACCCGCGGCCACACCGTCGAGGTGATCGACACCACCCGTTGTTACATGGCGATCAATGCGCTGGCCCCCGAGGTGCATTACGACGGCAAACGCCTGCCGCGCTATGACGCGGTGATCCCGCGCATCGGGGCCTCCGTCACCGCCTATGGCGCCGCCGTGATCCGCCAGTTCGAAACCATCGGCACCTTTTGCGTCAACCCCTCGGCCGGGATCATCGCCAGCCGCGACAAACTTTATGCCCATCAGCTCATGGCGCGCGCACAAGTGGGCATGCCCAACACCGCCTTTGCCGCCTCGCCCAAGGATACCGGCAACCTCATGGGCCTTGTCGGCACGGCACCGCTCATCGTCAAACTGCTCGAATCGACCCAGGGCAAGGGCGTGGTGCTGGCCGAAACCAAAAAGGCCGCCGAATCGGTGATCGACGCCTTTCGCGGGCTCAAGGCCAATTTCCTCGTGCAGGATTTCGTGAAGGAGGCGGCAGGCGAGGACATCCGTTGCCTCGTGATCGGCGGCCGTGTCGTGGCCGCGATGAAGCGCACCGGCGCCGAAGGGGATTTCCGCTCCAACCTGCACCGTGGCGGCACCGCCAAGACCATCCGCATCACCAAGGCCGAGCGCGATACCGCCATCCGCGCCGCCCGGGTCTTTGACCTCAACATGGCGGGCGTGGACCTTCTGCGCTCCGACACCGGCCCCAAGGTGCTCGAGGTCAATTCCTCCCCCGGATTCGAGGGAATCGAGGGGGCCAGCGGCAAGAACATCACCGCCGCGCTCTACGAGATGATCGAAACCCGCGTGCGCCCGGTGCCCGTGCGGCGGCGCAAATCCGGCGGCAAAGACTGAGCTTTGGCCGTGCCCCTTCCCCCTCTGGACGCGGGCACCGATAAACCCTATATGTTTGCTCAGGATAACCGCAGGATACGATCATGATGAACAGTTCAGAGCCGCTCGAGGGGGCACCGCTGATCGCCCCCTCCAGCACCGACCATCCGCTCTTCGATCAGGTGGTCGAGGCCTGCCGCAGCGTCTATGATCCGGAAATCCCGGTCAATATCTACGATCTGGGCCTGATCTACACGATTGAAATCGACACCGAAAACGCGGTGTCGATCACCATGACGCTGACTGCTCCCGGCTGTCCTGTCGCAGGCGAAATGCCCGGCTGGGTGGCCGACGCGATCGAACCTTTGGCTGGAATCAAGCAGGTCGATGTCAACCTCGTCTGGGAACCGCCCTGGGGCATGGACATGATGAGCGATGAAGCCAAACTTGAGCTTGGCTTCATGTGATAAAAATCAAATGACTGGAAGGCTAAATTAATGTTTGGCATACCCGGAAAACCGCCCGTTTCCATGACCCCTGCTGCCGTGGCACAGGTCAACCGCCTGATGCAGCGCGACGGCCATAAAGGGCTTCGGATCGGGGTCAAAAAAGGTGGCTGCGCGGGCATGGAATACACCATGGATTACGTCACCGAAATCGACCCGCATGACGAGGTGATCGAACAGGACGGCGCCCGCGTGATGATCGCCCCCATGGCTCAGATGTTCCTCTTCGGCACTGAAATTGACTATAAAACCTCACTCCTCGAATCCGGCTTCGTCTTCAACAATCCCAATGTGACCGAGGCCTGCGGTTGCGGTGAGTCGATCAAGTTCGCCAATATGTGAGCTTTGCCTCACAAGCCATTACAATGAATGGACATTACACGCATGAGACGCAAGCTCGCCGCGGGCAATTGGAAAATGAACGGCACCAACGCCAGCCTGACCGAGTTGCAAGCCCTCATCGCCGCCCATCCCACACCCTCCGTTGAAATTCTGATCTGTCCCCCTGCCACCCTGATTGTTCAGGCCGCTGGCCTCAGCGCCGACAGCCCGCTGATGATCGGCGCGCAGGACTGCCATACCGCCGCCTCCGGGGCGCATACCGGTGATATTGCCGCCCCGATGCTGGCCGATGCCGGGGCTGTGGCGGTCATCCTGGGCCATTCCGAGCGGCGTCAGCATCACAGCGAACAAAGCGCGCTTGTCGCCTCCAAGGCCGCCGCCGCCCATGCCGCCCATCTCACTGCCGTGATCTGCCTGG
>JBLRXE010000110.1:0-7366 GCA_047920895.1 Roseovarius sp. | reverse complement strand
AACCCGTCAAGATTGGCCAGAACCGGATTGCTGACCCAGAGCCGCCGCAGCGCCCGCCGCCGGAGCCGCTCTGGCACCGCCTTGTCCAGAAACGCACGGAAATCATCGCCCATCTGCAAATCGTCCGGATCAGGCAGACCCAGTTCCTCGCACAGCTCAGCGTCAGTCTTTTCGTCAAGCTCCGCGTCGCGGGCGGCAAGCGCGTGTTGCTCTTGCAGACGCGCCTGCTCCAGCGCCTCCGCCTCGACCCGCGCCTTGCGACGGGACCAGAAATCGGCGCCCCGGCTCAATTCAACCGCCCCCGGCGCATACGGTCCGGCGTGGCAAAGACGTCACGCGGCTGCACGATCCGCGCATCGCCGATCCCGTCCTGCGCCTTGCCTTCGACACGCTTGTCGCGGCGGCGCTTTTGAAACACCTCTTCCTGATGATGCGCCTCGACAAAGTCGCGGACCAGCGCCACCAGCCCCTCGGGCATCGGCACCTTTTCCACGATGTCTTCGCCGTTGTCGGCATAATCCTGCGCCTCGAACGGCGAGGCCGTCACCAGCACCACTTCGAACGGGGCGCGCCCGACATCGGCCTGAGGCTGGTTGCGCAGGACCACAAAGACCGACGGCACCCGCGCCGAAAGCCCCTGCAAATAGGCCTCGGTCTGGGTGTGGTGCAGATCAAGCAGCACGGTCCCGGCGTGGAAATCCACCGCCTCACCCTCGCGGCGCAACTCGCGCCATTCGGCCTGCGGCGCGCCCGGCAGGACCGCCACCGCCCGCCATGCCCAAGCGGCCCAGCGGGTCACGCCCGGCGTGCGCCGCATGACAATACCCAAGGGCACCATCATCTGCTTTTCGACTGTCTGTGTTTCGTGGCGATCGGTCACGCTGTCATGCATCCCTTGCTGCGTGTCACATGTTTGGTCTGTCTTTCTGACCACGCAAAGCGGTTTTTGTGCGCAACGGTCCACATCAGGTCCCATCCGGACATTTTGAACCACCGACAGGCGCCTGTCGCCACCAAAGGGACAGATTGTCCACTTCACCCTTTTCAATGCTGCACTGCCGCATTGCAAGATACTGGAAACAAACAGAATCAATCGGGTTTAAAATCACCCCTCCAACACCCCCCTTCGCCAGCGGCATCGATTCGAATAGCGGTTTACGAGGGCTTCGAATCATGCCTAATCTCTGCTCAAAGTGACCCAGAGGGTCCGCTTCCCAGACGTGTCAAACACCGGGGTAACCATGCCTAAACACCTGATTTTATGCGACTGTTCCGCCACCCAGGCGCTCGACCCAGAGGGTCTATCCAAGGCCACCGGCCTGACCTGTTCACGGCGCCACAGCGCGCTGTGTACCGATGAGATCGAGGCCGCGGCCAAGGCCATCGCCACCGGCGAGGCAATTATTTGCTGCACGCAGGAAGCGCGTGTTTTCGAGGATCTGGCTGCCGATCTGGAGGTGGACAGCCCCGCCCTGATCGACCTGCGCGACCGGGCCGGCTGGTCGGATGACTCGGCCCCGAAACTACCCAAAATGGCCGCACTTCTCGCCGAAGCCAGCCTGCCCACCCCACCGCAAAAGACCCTCGATGTCATTTCCGAAGGGCTGTGCCTGATCCTAGGCGCCTCTGACGTGGCCCTGCCCGCCGCCGAAAAACTGGCGCCCCTGCTTGGGGTCACGGTGCTCCTGACCGATGAGACAGACCCGCCCGACAGCCGCGATTTCGACGCGATCCGGGGCCGGATCACGCAGGCCAGCGGCACGCTTGGTCAATTCAATCTGCGCCTCGACGCGCTGCAACAGGTCAATCCCGGAGGGCGCGGCGCGCGGCGCTGGACCGCACCGCGTGATGGCGGGCAGACACAATGCGACGTGCTGCTCGACCTGCGCGGCGGCACGCCCCTCTTCCCCGCCCCCGAGAAACGCGAAGGTTATCTGCGCGCCGATCCCGGCAGCCTGCACGCGGTCTCGGATGCGGTATTTCAGGCCGCCCAGATGATCGGCACCTTCGAAAAACCGCTCTATGTGGCGCTAGAGCCGCTCATTTGCGCCCATTCCCGCGCCGAACAGACCGGGTGCAGCAAATGTCTCGACATCTGCCCGACGGGGGCCATCACCCCGGATGGCGATCACGTCAGCATTGATCCAATGATCTGCGCGGGCTGCGGCGCATGCGCCGCGCGCTGCCCCTCCGGGGCCATCACCTATGACGCGCCGCCCCCCGACATGACCTTTCGCCGCATCCAGACGCTTGGCTCTGCCTATCGCAAGGCGGGCGGCAGCGCCCCGCGCCTGCTTGTCCATGACGCCACCCACGGCGCCGAGATGATCCGCCTTGCCGCCCGCCACGGGCGCGGGTTGCCCGCCGATGTCATTCCGCTGGAGGTGTCGGCGCTCGCGGGCTTTGGCCATGCCGAAATCCTCGCGGCCCTCGCCTCGGGCTTTGCCGATGTCACGATCCTGCTCGCCCCCACCACCGAACGCGACGCGCTGGATCAAGAGGTGCCGCTGGCGCAGGCCATGGCGGGCGCGGGAACCGTGCAACTCCTCGATCTCAGCGACCCCGACGCGCTCTGCGAGGCACTCTATTGTGCCACGCCACCCGCCCCCCTCGCCAGCCCGGTCCTGCCGATGGGCAGCCGCCGTCAGGTGGCGCGCCTTGCCGCCAAATCCCTCAACCCGTCGGGCGGCGCCCTGCCCCTGCCCGCTGCCGCCCCTTACGGCGCGGTGCTGGTCAATACCGACGCCTGCACGCTCTGCCTCTCTTGCGTCTCGCTCTGCCCTTCGGGCGCGCTGATGGACAACGAGGACAAACCGCAATTGCGCTTTCAAGAGGATGCCTGCCTGCAATGCGGCATCTGCGCCACGATCTGCCCGGAAAAGGCAATCACGCTGGAACCGCGCATGAACCTCGACGACGTGGCCCTCACCCAGGTTGTGCTGAACGAGGAAGAACCCTTTGCCTGCATCGAATGTGGCACGCTCTTTGGCTCCAAGGCCACGATCAACCGCATCACCGAGAAACTCGCCGGCAAGCACGCGATGTTCGCCACCTCGGATGCGGCGCGCATGATCCAGATGTGCGAGGGCTGCCGCATCAACGCGCAGTTCAACTCGGCCAACAATCCCTTTGCCATGGGCGAGCGCCCGCGCGTGCGCCGCACCGAGGATTACCTCACCGACCGCAAGGATCACTGAACTTGGATCGGCGCGCCCAGATCGGCGGGGTCCAGCCCCGCCACATAGGCGATGATCGCCTCCAACTCCTCGGGGTTGACCTCGATGGGCGCAATCGGCGAGGGCAGATGGCTGGCAAAGGGCTGGGTCACGCCCGCCACCTGCGTAAAGGCCGGGTGCGGCTTGAGCGCGTAAAAACTCTGGAACCGGGCCTCCCAATCGCCAAAGGTCCGCAGCACGGCAAACGACGGGGTGGAACCGATGGCGCTCATCCGGTTCTCGGGCGCCACCGCATGACAGCGCCCGCATTTGAGCAGCGACACCTGCTTGCCCAGAACGGGATCGCCGTCGAACACCGCCGTTGTCTCTGCCTCCTCGACGATCTCCGGCAGGCGAAAGAGCACTACACCGGCCACCTCATAGCTTGTCACCGTGCGCTGCCCGATCTCGGAGGTCAGCCAATCGGCAAATTTCGCCGCCCCCGGATGCGTGCCCGCAATGCCCATGCGCCACAGTGCCCCCGCCCCCTCGAACACCGCGCGCGCGCCCTGCGGCCCCAGCGTGATCTCGGCCTCGGCACCCTCCTCCACCACCTCGACCCGCACCCCGGTCTTGAGCGCAAAGCGCGGAATGATATACTGCAACAGGCCACTCTGGGCCAAGGCCTCGGGCGCGCTCAGGCGAAACCGCTTGTCATCGGCGCGGGCCACAGCAGGCAAGAGCCATACCACGACCACGAGCAACGGCATCGCGGTCCGGAACAGCCGATTGCAGAGATCCATCAACAGGCGCATACCCAAGCCTAGAAAACCGCCTATATCGGCGTCAAGCATTCAGATCAGCAAAAGGAGAAACCGATGAGCGACGATTTCAACATGTCGATGCGCAAATTCCTCAAACAGGTGGGCGTCACCTCGCAACAGGCCATCGAGGATGGCCTTCGCCAGAAAGGCGCCACCGCCGGACAGGAATTCACCGCCAAGGTGGTGCTGACCGTGGAAGGGCTGGACATCGAGCATACCGTGACCGGCAAGATCAAAGGGCAGGACTGACGTGGCATTGACCAGAGAGAGCGTCCTTGAGGCGCTCAAAACCATAACCGATCCGGTCAGCGGCTCGGACATCGTGGCGGCGGGCGTCATGCGCGCCCTCACGGTCGAGGGCGGCACCGTGCGCTTCGTGCTGGAAATCGACCCGGCCAAGGCGCAGGCCTACACCCCTGTGCGCGACGCCGCCGAGGCGGCGGTCAAGGCGCTCTCGGGGGCCGAAAGCGTCTCGGTCGTGCTCACCGGCCATTCGACCAAGGCGCCGCCCGATCTCAAAGCCAGCCGCAAGGCAGAGCCTAAGGGGCCGGAAAAAGTGCCCGGCGTCAACCACCTGATCGCCATCGCGAGCGGAAAGGGTGGCGTGGGAAAATCCACCGTTTCCGCCAATCTCGCCTGCGCGCTCGCCGCCGAGGGGCGACGCGTCGGCCTGCTTGATGCCGATGTCTACGGTCCCAGCCAGCCGCGCATGCTGGGCGTCTCTGGCCGCCCCGCCAGCCCCGATGGCAAGACCATCCTGCCGATGCGCAACCATGGCGTGACGATGATGTCCATCGGCCTCATGACCAACGAGGGGCAAGCGGTGGTCTGGCGCGGCCCGATGCTGATGGGCGCACTGCAACAGATGCTGATGCAGGTGCAATGGGGCGCGCTCGATGTGCTCTTGGTGGACCTGCCGCCGGGCACCGGCGATGTGCAGATGACACTGGCGCAAAAGGCGCAGGTGGACGGCGCGATCATCGTCTCGACGCCGCAGGATGTGGCGCTTCTCGATGCCCGCAAAGGCATTGATATGTTCAACCAGCTGCATGTGCCGGTGCTGGGCATGATCGAGAACATGAGCACGCATATCTGCACCAACTGCGGCCATGAGGAACATGTGTTCGGTCATGGCGGCGTGCGGGCCGAGGCCGAGAAACTGGGCGTGCCGCTCTTGGCGGAAATCCCGCTCCATCTCGACATTCGCGTGGCCTCGGACGGCGGCGCGCCCATCGTGGTCTCGAAACCCGACAGCCCACAGGCGCAGGCCTTTCGCGACGTGGCCCGCCACCTCATCAACGCCGGGCTGGCATGACCACGCCCAGCTTCCCCCCCCTGATGTCAGGGCGCGCCGTCACCGGCGCGACCCATCCCTTTGATGCGGCCTGCGATCTGGCCGCGCAGGGCTGTGACGCGGGCCTCATCGTGCATAACGTCACCGCCAATCACCTGATGGCGGCCATTGTTCTTGCCCCCGAGGTGCCGCTGGCCGAGGCGATGGCGATGCTGCCCACCTGCGGTGTCGGCTTTCAGAACGCCTTTGGCGCACTCGCCCCACCCGAGGTGGCGGTGCATCTGGAATGGTCGGGCGGCCTCCGCCTCAACGGCGCCTCTTGCGGGCGGCTGCGCGTGGCGGCAAGCGGCACCGACCCGGATGCAGAACCCGACTGGCTGGTGATCGGCCTCGACCTGCCCCTGCTGCAAATCACCGAGCGGCCCGGCGACCAGCCCGACCAGACCGCCCTCTATGACGAAGGCTGCGCCGAAGTGGACCCCGTGGAATTGCTCGAAGCCTGGGCGCGGCATAGCCTCGTCTGGATCAACACATGGGAAGACGCAGGCCCCCGCGCGCTCCATGCCGAATGGCGCGGGTTGGCGTGGCGCATGGGCGAAGAGGTCACGCAAAACGGCCTCACCGGCACGTTTCAGGGCGTGGACGACCGCTTTGGCATGCTCTTGCGCGGCCCCGACACGACCCATCTCATCCCGCTCACCACCCTGTTGGAGACCCAGCCATGAAACTCGCCCGCGCCATCCATTTCGACGAGAGCGATCAGCGCGTCTACCACAGCCCCGCGCGCACCGGCGAATGGTGCATCTCGGGCGGGTTCGAGTTTTCCAACTGGTCCGAGGCGGACCTGACCGGCAAATCCCGTCAGGCGTTTTCCAACGGCTGGCTCGGGGTCGAAACCTTTGGCCGCGTGACCTTTGTCGCCGTGACCCAAGTGGAAGAGGTCGAGATTGCCAGCCTGACGCAGGCACTGGCCCAGCATTTCGTCGACATCTACGGCGCGCCGGACCTCGCCGCAGCATTGCCCGTGGCGCGCGAGGAAGTGGCACAAATGGCCGACCTTTGCGAAGATCACACCCCCAACACCCTCCTCACCGTGATCCGCGAACTGACCGAAGCGGGCGTGCGCGAAACCTTCAGCGTGATCGAGGCGCAAGACGCGGGGCTGGAACAATTCGCCCTCCACGGCAGCCTGGATGACGACCACGGGCACGATCACGATCACGATCACGACCATGGGCATGGGCATGGGCATGGGCACAACCACTGAGGCACGTTGAGAAAAGGCTGATTGGCTTTTGGGTTTGAGGTCGCGCGGGAACACGGCCCGAGACGTTTCCCCCGACAAAAGGCGCGCTAGGGTTGGGGCGATCCGGCACTCGGGAGCAAGGTGAGCGACAAAGCGGACACTTGCCGCGATACACCGCAAGGTCCGCAATGCGGACAAAGCGGACTTCTACTGCGATTCCGCAGATGACCGCTTGTCGTATTGCGTCACATTGCTTCCTCGCTTTGGCTGTCAAAGCGTATTGTTCAGAGGTTTTGTCTTGCGTTTAGAGAATTGAACGCCCGGATTGCAGGCACCTTTGTGCGTCTTGGTAGATTTCTTCGATGATTTCCGCGGTAGAAGAAATTTTGCGGAGTTGCGCCACGCCCTGACCCGCCCAAAGTGACATTGCCTCTACTTCTCCGGATGTTTCGGGCAAAGGGGTATAGCTTTGATACCGGACAACCGGTTCTCCAGTCGGACGATGGCCAATCACCTGGTTCTCGTATGGGCGCTTACCTGGGGCAAAACATCCAGCCTCACGCCATGCCTGCGACGTGGAATTGCTGAGCGCGCGATGTGGGGCATTAGGCCAATCAACGTCGTAAAGATCAAAAGCCCACTCGGTGTCAACTTCTGACGCCTCCAATAAGCGCTTACGATATGTTTCATGGATCGTAGCTTCACGACTTGCAAGCAGACGCGTCCCAATCCAGACGCCTGATGCTCCTAGCATCATAGCGGCGGCCATCCCGCGTCCATCCGCTATACCACCAGCTGCAACAACCGGGATATCAACAGCGTCCGCTACTGCTGGAATAAGAGCCAT
>JBLRXE010000109.1:0-7368 GCA_047920895.1 Roseovarius sp. | reverse complement strand
CTCTTGGCTGTGCCCATCGTCAACACCTTTGGATTTCTCAATCACAAGCGCTATCTGCCCGACCGGCGCGATCTCAACCGGGTGTTTCCGGGGGTGAGCGAAGGCTCGATGGCGTCGCAACTGGCGCATATCTTCATGGATCAGGTGGTGCGGCGCGCCGATGTGGGCATTGACCTGCATTCCGCCGCCATTCACCGCACCAACCTGCCGCAAATCCGCCTGACGCCGGGCAATACGCGGCTGGAGGAACTGGGCCGCGCCTTTGGTGCGCCGGTGATGATGGAATCAAAACTGCGCGAGGGCTCGCTGCGTATGGCCGCTGAACAGGCGGGTGTCGACGTGCTTCTCTACGAAGGGGGCGAGGGGCTGCGGTTTGATGAATTCGCGGCGCGGGCGGGGGTAAGCGGCATTTTGCGGGTGATGCAGCATCTGGGCATGATCGGGGCCAAGGGCGTGCCGCGCGCGCGCGGCGTGCCGATCCGCGCCGCACGCTCGCGCTGGTATCGCGCGCCGCGCGGCGGGCTGTTCCGGGGCTATCTGGCGGTGGGCGCGGCGGTGCAACCGGGCACCGTGCTGGGGGCGGTGGCCAATGCCTTTGGCGATGTCGAGACCGAGGTGGTGGCCGATGTGACCGGCATCATCATCGGGCGCACCAATCTGCCGGTGGTCTATGAGGGCGACGCGCTCTGCCATGTGGCGGAGACACCGCGCGCCGAGGCGGCGGCGGGCGGCATCAGCGCCCATCTCGAGGCGGCGGCCCTCTTTGACGAGGACGAGATCATCTGAGCGGCACCGCCGCGTTGCGGGGCGGCGGTGGGTTGAGTATTTGAACCAAAAAGAAGCGCAAGCGCGGTATTGGTCCCTCAGCCTTGGGGTCAGTCTTCGGGCCAGTCGTTGATGATCTGCATCGCCTCATCCGCGGTTTCGACGAATTGGAAGAGGTCGAGATCCTCGGCGCTGATCGTGCCTGCCTCGGAGAGCACGTCCCAGTTGATGATCGAGCGCCAGAACTCTGCGCCAAAGAGCAGGAAGGGCACGCGCTTCATCCGGTCGGTCTGGATGAGGGTCAGCGCCTCGAACATTTCATCAAGCGTGCCAAAACCACCGGGAAAGACGCAGATGGCGCGGGCACGCATCAGGAAATGCATCTTGCGGATGGCGAAATAGTGGAAGTTGAAGCACAGGCCCGGTGTCACATATTCGTTCGGGGCCTGCTCGTGCGGCAGCACGATATTGAGGCCGATCGAGGCCCCGCCCGCATCCGCCGCCCCCCGATTGCCCGCCTCCATCACCCCCGGACCGCCGCCGGTGGCGATGACATACTCGCGCCCGTCGCTGGTAAGGGATTTTTCGGTCATTAGCCGCGCGAATTTGCGCGCCTCGTCATAGTAGCACGAGAGGTTAGCGAGCGTTCTGGTGCGCGCCGTGTCCTTTTGCGAGGGTTCAGGAATGCGCGCGCCGCCAAAGAGCACGACGGTGCTCTGGATGCCGTGTTCGTTGAGGATCATTTCGGGCTTCAAGAGTTCGAGTTGCAGGCGCACGGGGCGCAATTCGTCGCGGCACATGAAATCGGGATCGGCAAAGGCCAGACGATAGGCCGGGGCGCGGGTCTGGGGCGTATCGGGCACCTGTTCGGCGGTGGAACGGTCGGAACCGGCATCGCGGAATTGGCTGAGGCGGTCGTCTTTCATTGCGGGCGATCCTTGCTTGGGTCTTGGATTTCAGGAGTATAGGGTTTGGCCCATCAAGAAAAGGCAAAGAGGCGTGAGCGATGGCATGGCAGGGGCGGATTTCCGAGGCGGGCGCGCGGATTGCGGGGCATGTGCGGCGCACGCCGGTGATGCAGGTCGAGTTGGGCGGATATTCCGTCGCGCTCAAGCTGGAGCAGATGCAGCACACCGGCAGTTTCAAGGCGCGCGGTGCGTTCAACACGCTCTTGCAGGTGGCGGTGCCGGGGGCAGGGATCGTTGCCGCCTCGGGCGGCAATCATGGCGCGGCGGTGGCCTATGCGGCGGCGCGGTTGGGCCAGCGCGCGCGGATCTATGTGCCCGAGATTGCCGGCCCGGCCAAGATCGCCCTCATCCGCGCGCAAGGGGCCGATTTGCAGGTCGTGCCGGGGGCCTATGCCGAGGCGGCGGCCCGCGCCGCCGAATGGCGGGCGGCGACAGGGGCGATGGCGGTGCATCCCTATGATGCCGAGACGACCGTGGCGGGGCAGGGCACGGTGATGGCGGAATGGGAGGATCAGGGGCTGAGCGCCGATACGGTGCTGATTGCCGTGGGCGGCGGCGGGCTGATTGCCGGGGCGCTGGGCTGGCTGGGCGCGCGTCGGCGCGTGGTGGCGGTCGAGCCGGAAACATCCTGCGCGCTTCATGCGGCGCTGGCGGCGGGGGCGGCGGTGGATGTCGAGGTGTCGGGAGTGGCGGCCAATGCGTTGGGCGCGCGGCGGATCGGGGCGGTCTGTTTCGATCTGGCGCTGGCGCAGGCTGTGCGGAGCGTGCTGGTGCGTGACGCGGACATTCTCGCGGCGCAGGCGCTCTTGTGGCGGGAGCTGCGGCAATTGGTGGAACCGGCGGGGGCAAC
Organism: Roseovarius sp.; assembly: GCA_047920895.1. Lineage (GTDB taxonomy): Bacteria > Pseudomonadota > Alphaproteobacteria > Rhodobacterales > Rhodobacteraceae > Roseovarius. The sequence continues at coordinate 4,785 of JBLRXE010000109.1, read as the reverse complement.
GGCGCTGGCGGCGCTTTTGTCTGGCGCTTATCGGCCTGCGGTGGGCGAGCGGGTGGCGGTTCTGATCTGTGGTGGCAATATCACGCCGGACCCGCTGGGATAGATGATGGACGATGAATTTGTCGGCGTCGCGGCAGTTGTTTTTTCTTCTGCTTGGGACAGGTGACGCGTTGAAGCTGCGCAACAGTCATGGTGAAGTCGTCTGTGTTGATCTTTATGGGGAGCCCGAAGCCTGTCATGTCCTGCCCGGAGAGTGACGCCGATGTGATGCGCAAGGCGATCGTGCCGCAAGGGGCGGCGTTCTTTGCGATTGAGACAACCAAGCCGGCCCGGCACTTCGCCTTTCACCTGCTTGCGGATTTCACGCTGCTGGCGTTCAGCGCGGCGCTTGATCCGCTGCGCATCGCCAACCAACTGGCGCAGCGCCCGCTCTATCGCTGGACCGTCACCTCGCAGGATGGCGGGCCGGTGGTCAGTTCCTGTGCGATGTCCGTCAACGTCGATCAATCGCTCGGGGGTTTCCCGCGCGAGACCGATCTGGTGGTCTGTGGTGGCACGGTGCGCACGGGCACGGGCAGCAAGGAGTTGCTATCGCTCCTGCGTCAGCACGCGCGTTTTGGCGGGCGTGTGGGCGGCATCTGCACCGGGGCGATTGCGCTGGCGCAGGCGGGTCTGCTGGAGGGGCGGCGTGCCACGTTGCACTGGGAGAATCAGCCCGCCTTTCGCGAGAAATTTCCCGAGGTCGAGGTGACGGGCAACACCTTTGAGGTGGATGGCGGGATTTTTACCTGTGGCGGCGGGGTCGGGGCCACCGACATGATGCTGGAAATGATCGAGGCGGATTATGGCCGACCCTTTGCCGATGTGGTGGCCGATATGTGCCTCTATAGCCAGCGCCGCGCCGAACGCAGTCCGCAGCGCGCCTCGATCAGCAATGCTCTCGACAGCCGCAATCCGCTGTTGGTGCGGGCGATCAAGGTGATGCAATCCAATATCGAGACGCCGATCAGCATGGATGAACTGGCCGATGCGGCGGGCTGTTCGCGCCGCCAGATGGAGCGGCTTTTCGTGAAATACCTGCGCAAGACGCCCTATCGTTTTTTCCGCGATCTGCGGCTCGATCATGGCCGCAGCCTGTTGCGGGAAACCGATCTGAGCGTGACCGAGATTGCCATGGCCTCTGGCTTTGCCTCGCCCATGGTGTTCATCAAGACCTTCCGCAGCCGCTTTGGTCATTCGCCGGGGCAATATCGGCGCGCGGGCTGAGCGCGACAGCGCTTGTCGCCGCGCGATCGATGTTGTCAATTGGGGCAACTGACAGCAAAGGGCCGGTGACATGGACATGAATTTGGGAATGCGCCCCGAGATGCGCGCGCTCTTGGCGCGGGTGGCGGCGATGGTGCGCGATGAGATCATGCCGCTGGAGGCCGAGTATCACGCCGAGATCGGCAAGGGCGAGCGGTGGGGCTATACCGCCCGGCAGGCCGAGATTCTCGAAGGGCTGAAGGCGCGCGCCAAGGCGGCGGGGCTGTGGAATTTCTGGCTCACCGATAGCGCGCGGGGCTTTGGTCTGACGACGGTCGAATATGCCTATTTCGCCGAGGAAATGGGCAAGACCCCGATGGGGGCGGAGGTGTTCAACTGCAACGCGCCCGACACCGGCAATATGGAGGTGTTCGAGCGTTATGGCACCGAGGCGATGAAGGCGCGGTGGCTGGTGCCGCTCTTGGAGGGAGAGATTCGCAGCGCCTATCTCATGACAGAGCCGGATGTTGCCAGTTCCGATGCCACCAATATCGCCATGTCCTGTGTGCGCGACGGCGATCACTATGTGCTCAACGGCCAGAAATGGTGGGCCACGGGGGCTGGTGATCCGCGCTGCAAAGTCCATATCGTGATGGTGCGCACGGGCGGCGATGAGGTGCCCAAGCATCAGCGCCATTCGATGATTGTGGTGCCCGCCGACACGCCCGGTATCGAGAAGCTGCGCCCGATGCAGGTTTACGGCCATGACGATGCGCCGCATGGGCATATGCATTTCAAGTTCGCGGATGTGCGCGTGCCGGTTGAAAACCTGCTCTTGGGGGAAGGGCGCGGGTTCGAGATTGCGCAAGGCCGCCTTGGGCCGGGGCGTATTCACCACTGTATGCGCGCCATCGGTCAGGCCGAATCCGCGCTTGAGATGATGTGCAAACGCTCTCTGGCGCGCGAGGCCTTCGGCAAGCCGCTGGCGCAGTTGGGCGCCAATTACGACATCATCGCCGAATGTAGGATGGAGATCGAGCAGGCGCGATTGCTGTGTCTCAAGGCCGCCTGGGTCATGGATCAGGGCGACGCGCGCGCCGCCGCCCCTTGGATCAGCCAGATCAAGGTGGTGGCCCCGCGCGTGGCGCTCAAGGTGATCGACGAGGCGGTGCAACTCTTTGGCGCGCAAGGGATTTCGCAGGATGTGCCGCTATCGGCGATGTGGACGCATGTGCGCACGCTGCGTCTGGCCGACGGCCCGGACGCGGTGCACCGCAGGCAGGTGGCGCGTGCCGAGTTGCGCAAGCATACGCAGGAAAAGGTCTGAGCATTTTCGCACAGGCGGCTCTGCGGCCGGGCACCCAGATCACGCCTTGGTGAAGAGAGGAGCGGTTACATTCCAAAGGGGGGTGGATTAGCTGTAGGCTGAGCATATCACACACAAAGGAGAACTCCATGACTGCTGAATTTCGAGTAGAGACATCGCCTGTGAGTGACGATCAGGCCGCTGGTAAGGCCAAGGAATTGTTGGACGGCGCGCGCGCCAAGCTGGGGTTCGTGCCCAATATGTATCGCGGCATGGCGGTCAATCCCGGCCTCTTGTCCACCTATCTGCATGGCTACGCTCTCTATCGCGAGTCGGGCAATTTCACGCCGCCCGAGCAGGAGGTGGTGTTTCTGACCGTCTCGATGGGCAATGGCTGTGACTATTGCACCGCCGCGCATTCGATGCTGGCGATCAAGATGTCCAAGCTGGGCGAGGCGCATACGCAGGCGCTGCGCGATGGCAAGCCGTTGGGCGATGCCAAGCTGGAGGCGCTGCGCAAGTTCACCCATCATATGTGGGAAACACGCGGCCTGCCGACCAAGGCCGAGGCCGAGGCGTTCAAGGCCGCCGGCTATGACGATGTGCATGTGCTGGAGATCATTCTGGCGATGGCCGTCAAGACGATCAGCAACTATGCCAATCACGTCAATCACACCGATCTGGATGATGTGTTCGCGCCCTTTGCCGTAGGCAAGGCGGTCGAACCCGCGTGAGTCTGTAGATTTCTGCGCCCCTATGCGTCGGGGGCGCAGAACAACTCATACACCACTTCGAGCACTTTGCGCGGGCGGTCATCGGCAAGGCTGTAGTAGATCGCCTTGCCATCGCGCCGCGCCGTCACGAGCCCTTCGAGCCTCAGGCGTGACAACTGCTGCGAAACCGCCGCCTGACGCGCCGAGAGCAGGGTTTCCAGTTCTGTTACCGATCGCTCGCCCGACACCAGATGGCAGAGAATCATCAATCGCCCCTCATGGCTTATGGCCTTGAGGAAATTGGCGGCGTTGGTTGCGTTAGCGACCATGCGATCCATTTCTGCAGGATCGAGCGTATCATCTAGAACGGGAAGCGGCATTTCTCTGAGACCTCGATTGTGATTTGCCAGTTCTAGGGTGTTTTTATCGATTGTGCAAAAGCCCGCGGCGCCTGCGCGCGAAAAAGTGAGCGGACGTGCGGTGCAAATCGCCAACACCACGCCGGCTGTGCCACAAATTCAAGCGATGCCCTTGCAGGCCCTTGGGCGCAACACTAAGACTCCCTTAGGAACTGGCCAGCTATGGTCGGAGGGATTGACAAAGTCTGACCGCAAAGGTCGGGCGCTAGACAGGCGGGCTGCGATGAAAGACCCTATGGACATCTACATGAACACCCTTGTTCCGATGGTGGTCGAACAGACCAGCCGGGGCGAGCGGGCCTATGATATTTTCTCGCGCCTGCTCAAGGAGCGGATCATTTTTCTGAGTGGTCCGGTGCATGACGGCATGTCGAGCCTCATTGTGGCACAGCTCTTGCATCTCGAGGCTGAAAATCCGTCCAAGGAAATCAGTATGTACATCAACAGCCCCGGTGGGGTCGTGACCTCGGGGCTGTCGATCTATGACACGATGCAATATATCAAGCCCAAGGTCAGCACGCTGGTCGTGGGGCAAGCGGCCAGCATGGGCAGTCTTTTGCTCACGGCGGGTGAGCCGGGCATGCGGTTTTCCTTGCCCAACAGTCGCGTGATGGTGCATCAGCCATCGGGTGGGTATCAGGGACAGGCGACCGATATCATGATCCATGCGCGCGAGACGCAGAAACTCAAGGATCGGTTGAACGAGATTTATGTCCGCCACACCGGGCAGAAATTCGAGGCGGTCGAGGCTGCGCTGGAGCGTGACAATTTCATGTCGCCCGAAGAGGCCAAGGACTGGGGCCTGATCGACGAGATCGTGGCCAACCGCGACAAAGGTGACGAGGCGGCAAAGTAAACGTGATCCGGCCTGAGGACGGGCCGGATATTTTCGGATTGTGGTGCCATACGGCCTGACTTAAGCTGAAGGGCGGCACAAATCACAGACGAGGCCCCGCGCCGGGCGCGTGGACGGCAGGCAGCGCAGGGCCCGAAAGGTACGGAATGGCGAATAACTCAGGCGGCGACAGCAAGAACACGCTCTATTGCAGCTTTTGCGGCAAGAGCCAGCATGAGGTGCGCAAACTCATCGCCGGGCCAACCG
>JBLRXE010000108.1:0-7422 GCA_047920895.1 Roseovarius sp. | reverse complement strand
GCGTTGACAGTTTGGGGGGGAATGGCGCATTTCATAGCCAAGCCGTTTCCAATGACTGGTGCGGCGGATCTGATAAACCTGCTTCTGAGGAGGGACACCCTTGAAAAAGCAACTTCTGAGCACCAGCGCGATTGCACTCGGCGTCGCAATGGCCGCACCGGCATCTGCCCAAGAATGGAACATGAAGTGGGGTGGTTTCCACAACACCCACGTCGGTTACGTCTCTGTCGACAACGACGTGACGCCCGGCGCTGACTGGGACGGCGTTGACACCTACACCAACGCGGAAATCCACTTCAAGCCGTCGGTCACCCTCGACAATGGCCTGACCTTCGGTATCGACGTTCAGTACGAATCGAAGAACACCGGTGGCGCGATCATCGACGAATCGTTCATGTACATTCAGGGCGACGCACTCGGCAAGATCGAACTCGGCAACGAGAACTCGGCCGGCTACAAGATGATGGTTGCAGCGCCCCAGGTTGGCGGCGTGATCGGCATCAACTCGCCGTCGCTGTCGGGCTTCATCCCGATCTCGACCGGCGCCGGCGGCAACCTGCCCTGGAACTTCCGTCAGGCAGCGATCTCGTCCTACACCGAGGTTCTCGGCAACAACGACGTGCCGCGCATCACCTACTACACCCCGTCCTTCAACGGTCTGACCCTCGGTGTCCTATGCCGCCACGACCAACGGCGGCTTCACGGCAGCCAACAGCAACAACAACGCTGGCAACAACGCTGGTGTGGATCGCAACATCGGTGTGACCGATATCTTCGACATCGGCCTGTCCTACTCGCAGTCGTTCAATGGCGTTGATGTCAACTTTGGCGCACGTTACGGCACCGCCGAGAACAACACCGGCATCGTAGGTACTGACGATCCCGACACCTGGGGTGTTGGCGCGACCATTGGTGTTGCTGGCTGGACCTTTGGTGGTAGCTATGCCGAGAACGACAACGGCGGCCTGGCCAACGATCAGGAAGGCTGGAGCCTTGGTGTCACCTATGACATCCCCGGCCCGTGGGCGATCGGTTTCGACACCTATCAGGGTGAGTGGAAAGACGGTGCCGGCGGCAAAGCAGAGTATGAATCCTATCAGCTCGCAGCCAGCCGTTCGCTGGGCAAAGGCGTCCGTTGGACCGTCTACGCCGTCTATGCCGAAGGCACGACCGACGCAGTGTTCGCAAACCCGAACACCGAAGTCGAAGGCACGCTCATCGGCACCTCGGTCAACCTGTCGTTCTGATCGACCGGTTATAAAAATCTGAAGGGGCGGGGGGTGACATTTCCCCCCGCCTTTTTTATGTCAGACGTGACATGGCACGACACGGGGGATGACCCAAAGCATGAAACGCAGCATCGTCTGGCTGGCCTCCTATCCCAAATCCGGCAACACCTGGACGCGGGTTTTCCTTGCCAATTACCTGCTCAACACGCAAAAGCCGCTTCATATCAACGAGGTGCGCCGCGTCGGCAGCGGCGATTCGATGGCCGCGGCCTATCATACGGTGGCGGGGCGCAAGCTTGACCTCAGCCGTGTGGCGCATACCCTGCAATTCCGCCACAAGGTGCTGCGCGGCATCGTCAACAACAATGCCGACATCAACCTGGTCAAGACGCATAACGCCCGCGTCACCGCCTATGAGGTGGAACTGATCCCCGAGATGTTCACGCGCGCCTCGATCTATATCATGCGCAACCCGCTCGATATGGTGCTGTCCTACGCGCGCCATTACGACATGAGCCATGCCGATGCGGTCGAACGCATCACCCATCCCGAGAATGCCAACCTGCCGACCGACACCTCGGTCGCCGATTTTCTGGGCACATGGGAGGCGCATGTCCGTTCCTGGGTGAAATACGCGCCCTGGCCGCAGCTTGTGCTGCGCTACGAGGATCTGCTCGACGATCCCGAGACGCAGTTCTCCAAGGTGCTCGACCTCATCGGCGTGCCGGTGGACAAGGAGCGGTTGCAGCGCGCGATCCGGTTTTCGAGCTTTGATGTGCTGTCGAAGCAGGAAGAGGAAAGCGGGTTCATCGAAAAGCCCAAGGAAAGCGAGAAATTCTTTGGCAAGGGCCAGAAGGATCAGTGGAAAACCGATCTTGACCCGGCGCTGGCCGATATCATCCGCGACAAGCTGGGCGCGACGATGAAGCGCTACGGGTATCTGGAATGAGCGATCTGCGGCGGATCATCTGGCTGGCGAGCTATCCGAAATCGGGCAACACCTGGATGCGCAGCCTGTTGGCGCATTATTTCATGCCTGCCGGAAAGGCGCCGGACATCAACAACCTGCGGCAGTTCACCACCGGCGACACGCGGCAGGATTTCTTTGATGCGGCCAACGGCGCCCCGTTCCGCGGGCAGGGTGTAGAGGACTGGATGCGAGTGCGGGGCCGTGCGCTGCGCCTGATCGCGGCCTCGAAACCGGACCATCATTTCGTCAAGACCCATTGCCAGACGGTGCGGATATTCGATCAGGATGTGATCCCGCCCGAATTGACCGCCGCCGCGATCTATATCATCCGCAACCCGTTCGATCTTGCGCCGTCCTTTGCCCGGCACCAGAGTTGCGATCTGGATCTGGCGATCGAGCGGATGTGCAACCCCGACACGATCACCGGCACGCCGAGCGGTATCATCGACCTGCTTGGTCGGTGGGATGATCACATCCATGTCTGGACCCATGCGCCGGGCCTGCCGATCCATGTGGTGCGGTATGAGGATATGTTGCACAATCCCGGCCGCACCATGCGCGGGCTCTTGGAAAAATTCCTCAAGCTCAAGGTGGACGGGCCCAAGCTGGCGCGCGCCATCAAGGCCACGAGTTTCGAGGCGATGAAGGCGTTCGAGCAGACGCATGGCTTTGCGGAAAAGCCCAAGGGCATGACTGCGTTCTTTGCCAAGGGGCAGGCCGGGGTCTGGCGCGAGGATCTGACACCGGCGCAGGTGGCGAAGCTGCGCGAAGCGTTCCTGCCGATGCTGGAGCGGTGGTATCCCGAAATGTTGAAGGAAACTGGTGCGGTGGCGGCGCGGGCCTGAGGGCCTTTGGCTGGCAATCGCGGGCGGGGGTGCTATGCTGGGTGCCGCAGGACAGCGACCGGAGGGCTTGAGATGATACGCAAGGGGATGATGGTGGCCGCGCTTCTGCTCGCCGGGTGCACGGCGGTCGGGCCACGGATCGTGGCGCCGCTGGGGGACGATCCGGTGGTTTCGGGCGGTAGCTATGACACGGGCGGGGGCCTGAGCGTGGCCGCGGATATTCGCGAGCAGCAGGGCCGGGTTCTGGTCTGTGGCGTCTGGGCACAGAGCCATCAGCAATCGGTGCTGACCAAGGGCAAGGCGGTGGATGTGATGGGCACGGGCGCGGTCTATCTGGGCGATCGTGCTCTGGTGCGTGGGCTGGTGTTCATGCGTCAGGTGCCGCCGGCGCTGAATTATGCAGGGCAAGAGGCGGGCTGTGTGCTGACCGACCGGGTCTGGCAGGCGGCTCATGCCGATGCGGTGCCGGTGATCCGCCTGCCGCGTCAGGTGGTGCATGTCGAGGATGGCGATTATGGCGGCGGTTTTGTCGTGACCTTCAGGCAGACGGGCCCCGGTGCCGGGATGCCCAAGCCTGTGGAGTAGCAGGAAATCCGGCGATTTTGTCGGGTTGCCGTGCGGAAAGAAATTGACAGGGTGCGGGTATCCCATACCATCGGACGCGTAGAGCCACTGTTTTTCAAGAGGTTTTCCATGCCCCTGCGTGCATCCATCCTGATTTCCGCGCTCGCCTGTCTTGCCACTCCGGCCTTGGCGCAGAGTGCCAAGGTCTATGCCTATGAAAGCAAATCCAATTATTGCCCAGCCGGATTGCAGCCGGTGACGCTCAACGGGGTTATCTGCTGTGGTCAACCGAATCAGACGCAGAGCTATCAGCAGGCCATGCGCCATCCGGTCGCCAAGGTAACGCACCGCACCTATACCGCCACCTCGCATTCGAACTGCCCGGCGGGTGCCAAGGGCTGCGACTGAGGCGCAAAAGCTCTGACACAGGGCGCGATGCAGCGCCCTGTTTTATTGTTGAATGTGATCTGGGTTCAGCCTCTGGCGATCACGCGCCACGGGGCTAACGCGTCAAAGCAGACGCAGATCCGAGGCCATTTGCCGACCGTCGCGCCCTTCCTGAAGCTCGAAGCCGACCTTTTGATTGTCGGCGAGCCCTGTGAGCCCCGAGCGTTCGACCGCAGAAATGTGCACGAACACATCCTTGCCGCCGCCGTCAGGGGCGATGAATCCATAACCTTTGGTGGTGTTAAACCATTTCACGGTGCCGGTCGGCATGCCGCTTCTCCTTTTGCGTCGCTTCCCCGGGAATATGCCGGGCCATGTCGCGCCGAACCCTCAGGGACCGGCCAAGCGTTGCAAAGGCGGACTCTGGATGCCCATCGTGACGAGGGCCATGTTTGCATGGCCATTGTAAAAATCAAGCGAAACTCCGTGACGCGCGGGTTTTTGCCCGATAAACACGCAAAAATGAAGGAGTGCGCCATGATCCTCTATGGTTTAAAAAGCTGTGATACCTGCCGCAAAGCATTGAAAGCATTGGGCAATGCCACGTTTCACGATGTCCGGGCGGATGGATTGCCCAAGGATTTGGCACAGGCGGCATGGGCAGGGTTTGGCGAGGCATTGGTGAATCGGCAGTCGACCACATGGCGCGGGCTGAGCGATGCGGAGCGGGCGCAGGATGCGCTGACCCTCTTGGCAGAGCATCCGACGCTGATGAAGCGACCGCTGATTGACGCAGGCGGCGCGCTCTATCTGGGGTGGGGCAAGGATACGCAAGACGCGCTGCTTGGTTAAGCGCGCGTGAGGCCCCATATCGGGGCAAGGATCAGGAGGCGGATGAATGCGCAGCGCGGCAATGGTATTGGGAGTGATCGGCGGCTGTTTGGCGGTTCTGGTCGGGTTTTTCAGTTATGGCTACACAGAGGTGATCAACCGGATCGGCGAGGTGGATGGATTGCTCCATCAGGTGAATGATCCAGGCCTGATCCGCAGCGCGAGCTTTCTGGCGCCGATTTTGGCAATTGCCGGGGGGGCGATGGCCAAGATCCGCGCGCTCTGGGGCGGGCTGTTGCTGCTTATCTCGGCGGGGTTGATGTATTACGCCTTTGGTTTCAATGTCTTTACCATGTTCCCTTTGGGCTTTACCGGGCTGGCCGCGGTGCTCGCCATCGCGGCGGGCAAGCCGGACGAGCCACGGGCACATTTCTAAGCCCTCAGAGTGCGGGCAGGCGATACATGCCCGAGCTGGAAAAGGCGATGGAGCTTCCGTCCGCGATGTCGTCTTGAAAGCATTGGGCGATGATGCGCAGAGCGGTTTGACGGCCCTTGACGACCAGAGCGCGGCGCGAGGGCAGCGACGGCGTGAGACCGGGGCTGAGCAGGGTTTGTGACCAGATGAGCGGGTGCAGTTCCTGCAAATGGTTCTCCAACAGCCAATCCAGACAATCGTGAACCCGGCAGCGCGCGGCCTCTGTCGCGCCTGAAAGGCGCTGTTTTCCGGTCTTGGGGGCCATGACGATGCCACAGAAGGCCGAAAGCTGGTTGATCACATGCTGGTCGCGGCGGCGGGTCACGATGTCACGCAGGCCGTCCACGAAGAACGCGGCATCGAGATGAGCCATCGCGCCGGGATCGAGGGCGAGCGCGTCGAAATAGACCCAGGCATAGGCGCCCGCCCCCCAGATTTCGCCGGTGCGCGCCGCCGTGCGCCGCGCTTCGAGATCGAGCATCTTGTAGCTGCCATAGCGTGCGGGCAAGAGCGCCTCGCCCAGGGCGCGCATGTGGCGGGGGCTGTCAGGATCAAGGTCGATCAGGCGTGCGTAATCGTCGGCCACGCGCATCCGGGGCTGTCGCCGCGCCGCCAGAAGCGCGCATTGCGCCGCCGCCAGCGAGGGCGCATCGAGATCAACCCCGTCGAAGGGCGCCAGCACCCCCTCGGCACGTTTGAAATGTTCGAGAAAGCGCAATTCATGCGCCGCGCGGGTGCGGTCGGTGGCGGTGCCACGCCACGCCCAGCCGATGTCGATATGCGCCAGCGCCACGATCAGCGCGCAAGGATAGCTGTCGGGATGTTCCGCCTGCATCTCTTCCAGCGCGTCGATGCCGAATGGGTCCGGCTCTGCCCCGTCGTGCAGCGCATCCTCGGCGGCGGCCACGACATCGGCGCGCGCGCCGACGGCCAGAAGCGTTGTCGCGTTCTCGCCGCCCGGTGTGCGCAGCCGCGCGGCATCGGTGTATTCGATCACCTGTGCCAGTTCCGGCCACATTTCCTGACGTGCGAGTTTCTGGCCCCGGTCCTGATGCATGGCGCGGGCCATTTCCTCGTCCGTGACGGGCAGGGAGGGCAGAAGGATGCGTTTGGACAGGCTGTCAAGATCCGTCTCCGGCTTGCCCCGCAAAAAGCCCAGCAGGTCGGGCCAACGCCGTGTTGGCTGCGCCTGCTGCTTGAGCGGGGTGGGGTCGGTTGGTTCTGGCTTGGCAAGCGGTTCAAACGGCATGGCGACTCCGGCGTTCATGGTGCCCTCCAACATGCCGCCTGATTTCGACGAAAAAAGGGCAATGCTTGGGTGAAGGCGGGGAATATGCTGCCTGCCTTCAAGAGCGATGCCACGGGATCGCCATTGAGTCGGAATTTCCGGGCGCTGGGCACCTTTGTGTTTGTTATCGTTGTTATTTTTCTATTCCTGCGGTCGCGTAGGCGGGGGGAGGTGCGCGCGCCGGCCTCAATCCCCCGGTGCGCGACGGCAGTATTCCGCGCACGCCCGGTGGGGTGGGTCATAGCGGCGCGTGCCGCGCCTTGGGGCCGCGCCATGGGGATTGGGGCAAGGGTCAGTAAAAAGCCAAGCGTGCCCCCCTCAATCCCCCCGTATCCGCCCGACCATTTCGGTTGTGTCGCGGCTGAGGTTCGGGGTGGCGAGGATGCGGTCCAGCTCTGCCGCGATCATGCCTTGGCGCACAGGATCGTAACGGCGCCATGTCTCGAAGGCCGAGCACATCCGTGCCGTGGTCTGCGGGTTGAGCGGATCGAGCCGGATGAGCATATCCGCGAGCAGGCGATAGCCGCGCCCCGAAGCGTGGTGAAACCCCGCTGGCGAGCCGCTGAGCGCGCCCAGCGTGGCGCGAAAGCGGTTGGGATTGCGCAGGGTGAAATCGGGGTGGTGCGTCAATGTCTCGGCCACCTCTGCCGCGCGCTCTGGCGCGGCCTGCATGATTTGCAGGCTGAACCATTTGTCGATCACCAGCCGGTCATGCGCCCATTGCCGGTAGAAGCGCGCGGCGGCCTCGTCGCCCGCGCCGATATGCAGCAGGCAGTTCAGGGCGGCGAACTGTTCGGTCATGTTGCCGGCGTGGTCGAAAAGCCGCGCGGCGC
>JBLRXE010000107.1:0-7476 GCA_047920895.1 Roseovarius sp. | reverse complement strand
GCAGCGCCAGTGGTGATGGTCTCGAACGAGGTGGGGCTGTCGGTGGTGCCTGAGAACGCGCTTGCCCGCCGGTTCCGGGACGCGCAGGGCCGGATCAATCAGGCCTTGGCGGCGCGGTCGGATCTGGTGGTGCATGTCATTGCGGGCCTGCCGCAGGTGCTCAAGGGCGCGCTGCCATGAGCCGCTTTTATTGGGTCCGCCATGGGCCCACGCATGCCAAATCCATGGTTGGCTGGTCGGATATCCCGGCAGACCTGAGCGATGTGACGCGGCTGGCGCGGGTGGCATCGCATCTTCCCGACGATGCCTTGGTGATTTCCTCTGACCTCAGCCGCGCGCGTGCCACGGCTGATGCCATCGCAGGTGGGCGAGACCGTCTTGCCGATGATCCCGACCTGCGCGAAATCCACTTTGGCGCATGGGAGTTGCAGGCCTTTGATACGGTGCCCGATCAACCCCTGTTGCGCGCCTTTTGGGAACAACCGGGCGATATCCGCGCCCCCGGCGGTGAAAGCTGGCATGAGGTGTCCGCCCGCGTCTCGCGCGCTGCGGAGCGACTGCGCGCCGCCCATCCGGGGCGCGATATCGTGGCCGTGGCGCATATGGGCGCGATCCTGACACAGGTGCAGGCGGCGCTCGGGGTCACGGCCTATGAGGCGTTCGCGCATCGGATCGACAACCTCTCGGTAACGGAATTGCACTGGATCGGCGCAGGCTGGCAGGCGCGGGCGATCAATCACCATCCGTGATGTAGGGGCGCACAAAATCGCGCTAGGCGCGGGCCGGGGCCAGCGATAGCATCATCCCATGACCTATGATCTCATCCTTGGCGATTACGCCTATTCGTCCTGGTCCCTGCGCGGATGGCTCTTGCTGGCGCGATTTGGGCTGCCTTACTATGTGCGCCTACTCGATTTCGACGCCGAGGCGAGCGTGGCGCAGCAATTGGCCGATCTGGCCCCGGCGCGTACCGTGCCGGTGCTGGTCACGCCCGAGGGGGTTGCCGTCTCTGACAGCCTTGCCATGGCTGAGGAATTGGCCAGCCGCCATCCCGAGGCGGGTATATGGCCCACCGATCCGCGTGCCCGCGCCACGGCGCGCACGCTTGCGGCGGAAATGCATTCAGGCTTTGGGGCGTTGCGCGGCGACTGTCCGATGAACCTGCGCAGGGCCTATGTGGGTGTCACGCCCACGCAGGCGGTGCTGAATGATCTCGCCCGGATCGAGACCCTGTGGCAGAACGCCCGCGCCACCTGCGCGCCTGTTGGCCCGTGGCTCTGCGGGGATTACAGCGCTGCGGATGCGTTTTTTGCCCCGGTGGCCGCGCGGATCGCAGGCTATGGCCTGCCGGTGTCCGAGCATGCCCGCGCCTATGTCGCGGCCCATCTGGGCGATCCGGCATTCCGCCGCTGGCGCGCCATGGGGCTGGTGCGCGGGGCGACGCTTGCGCGCTATGCCAAGCCCTATATCACCGCGCCCTGGCCCGGCCCGGTGCCGCGCCCTGCGCGCGCGGTGGCCGACGGCACGCCCGAAAATACGACCTGTCCCTATTCCGGCGATCCCGTGACCGACCTGATGGAGAGCGAGGGGCGGATTTTCGGCTTTTGCAATCCGTTCTGCCGCGACAAGACCGTGGCCGACCCTGACGCATGGCCAGCCTTTGTCGCCCTGCGCGACGGGGCCTGAGCCTATCTCAGCCGCAGTATCGGTGCCGGGCCAATCGGGATCGGACCCAGCAGGATGCGCCCGTTGCGAAACGTCAGCGGCACATCGAGCGTTTCAGGATTGCCCGACATCTGCGCCATGAGCGAGAGTCCGCTTTCCAGCGTTCCCAAGAGGCTCTCGGGCACTGCCCCGGTTTCTGCTGCGATTTGAAGCATGTCGCGCCAGTTGCGCGCCTTGAGCGTGATCTCGCCCTCGGGCCAGCCTTCGGGCGTCACCGTCACCGCGCCTGCGGCCTGAAGGTGCAATTGCCCCCACCGGGCATCGGCCAGTTTCACCTTGATTTCGGTCGGTTGCGGGCGGGCTTCCTCTATGGCGCCGCGATCCCAGATCCGGTCAAATCGCACGGTCAGATCGGCATGCAACCCGGAAATCTGCCGGGGCAGGCGCCCCCGCGGATCTAGCCGCGCCTGCCAGGGTGCGGCGAGCGTCAGCCCCTCGGCTGAGAGGCCCAGACGATACTCTTTCTCTTGCTGGCGTTCGGCGGCCAGCGTCAGGCTGGTTAGGGCTGTCGGCTCGTCGGGTCGCGCCTCGGGCGTGATTTGCAGGAACTCCGCCGTCAGCGTGGCGCGTTCCGGGGCCAGACGCGTATCGGGCGCGATGCGCAGGCTGGCGCGCATGTCGCGGCTCTCGATGCGGAATTTCTCTTGCGGTGTGGCGATCAACTGCTGATCGGGCCAGACGGCGATGACATGGTTGGGCTGATAGCTGAGGGCGAGGATCTGAAAGAACTCCGCCTCCCACGCCAGCCCCGTTTCGGGATCGGCCAGCACAAGGTCGGAAAATCCGGTGTCAAATCGGTTGGGAAAGCCCTGCACCGTGATGTCCGATGTCTCTGCCATCCAGCCTTCGGCCCGGCGCGCCTCGAACCACGCTGAAAACCCGCGGCTCAACCCGTTTTGCCCGACAAACCAGTAGCCGGACCAGCCCGATGCGGCGATCACGATCACGGCAAGCAGAAATCTCATGGTGCGCGCCCCTTTCATGCCTTGTGAGAGCTGTTTATAGGGGGTGGTGCGCGAGGAACAGGGGCAAAGGCTATGTGGGTATTCGGCTACGGGTCGCTGGTGTGGAATCCGGGCTTTGAGGCGGCAGAGCGGGTGATTGCCCGGCTGCCCGATTACCACCGCAGCTTCTGCATGCGCAGTATCCACCATCGCGGCACGGATGAGGTGCCCGGTCTGGTTCTGGCGCTCGATGCCAGCCCCGGCGCGCTCTGTCAGGGGGTCGCACTACGCGCTGAGCCCGCACAGGCCGACGACGTGCTGGCCAATCTGCGTGAGCGAGAGTTGATTTCCTCGGCTTATCTGGAGCGTATGCTGGAGATTGACCTGGCCGATGGGCGCCGGGTCGAGGCCGTGACCTATGTGATCGACCCCGATCATGTGCAATATTGCGGCGGTCTGGACCTTGAGGAACAGGCGGGCATCATCGCCTGCGCGGTGGGGGGGCGCGGGCCAAACACCGAATATCTCTACAACACCGCCGACCATCTGCGAAAGTTGGGCATCCACGACAAGAAGCTTGACTGGCTGGTGCGGCGGGTGCGCCATATCTGTGGATAAATCCTTGGCTTGGGCGTCCAAGCCGCGTAGGGTTGGCCCAAGAAATCCAAGTGTCGGGAGTGTCCAGATGGACCAGCCGGACCGTGAGGTCGAGCCGCAGTTTTCATATCCTTACCGCCAGATCTTCCTGATGCTGGTAGTCATCGGGCTGACCGCGCTCGGGGCGTTTGTGGCGCTGCCCCGGGTGCTGCCGGTGTTCGAGTCCAATCTCTGGCTCAACGGGTTCATTTTCTTTGTCTTCGTGCTTGGGGTGATCGCGACTTTCTGGCAGGTGCTGCAGCTGATCGGCTCGGCCCGCTGGATCGACGGCTTTGCCGCGCAGTTGCCCGGCCATGAGATGACGCAACCGCCCTCGATGCTGGCGCCGCTGGCCACATTGCTGCGCTCCCGCGGCAAGCGGATGCAGATTGCCTCGACCTCGGCGCGCTCGATCCTCGACTCGGTGGCGCAGCGGATCGACGAGGCGCGCGAGATCACCCGCTATATCGTCAGCCTGCTGATCTTTCTCGGCCTTTTGGGCACGTTTTATGGCCTGGCCACCACGGTGCCCGCAGTCGTGGACACGATCCGCAGCCTTGCCCCGCAAGAGGGCGAAGAGGGGATTGCCGTCTTCAACCGGCTGATGAGCGGGCTTGAGGCGCAGTTGGGCGGCATGGGCGTGGCTTTTTCCTCGTCGCTTCTGGGGCTTGCGGGATCTCTGGTTGTGGGCCTGCTCGAGCTTTTTGCAAGCCATGGGCAAAATCGGTTCTACCGCGAGCTTGAAGAGTGGATGTCCACGATCACGCGCGTGGGCTTTGCCAGCGGCGATGGCGAGGGTAGCGACGGCGGCGAGAGCGGTGCCGTGGCGCATGTGCTGGACCACATGGCCGAACAGATGGACGCGCTGCAATCCATGCTCAGCCAGTCGGACATGAGCCGTGCAATGGTCGATCAGAAACTCGGGGTTCTGGCGGATTCCATCGAACGGCTGACCCACCGGATGAGCGATCAGAACCCGGTGCAGTTGGCGCTCTTGCGTCTGGCCGAGGGGCAAGAGCGGTTGGTCGCCACGCTGGAGGCGCGCGAGACGACTCCGCATGAGGGGATTGATGCCGAGAGCCGCATGCGCCTGCGCTCGATCGACGTGCAGATGCTGCGTATCCTTGAGGAAATCAGCGCCGGCCGGCAAGAGACCATGACCGAGTTGCGCACCGATCTGGCGGCCCTCACGCGGATTTTGGGGCAGGCCCGTCCGGCGGCAACCTCGCGCCCGATCCGCCCGCTGGTGCCGCGCGCCGATGCGGACCAGGCTGAGGAGGGCTGACCATGGCCCTGTCGCGGCGCAATGGCGCGCGGGTGCAGTCGTCGATCTGGCCCGGTTTTGTCGATGCGATGACGGGGCTCTTGCTGGTGCTGATGTTTGTGCTGACGATCTTCATGATGGTGCAATTCGTGCTGCGCGAGGAAATCAGCGGGCAGGCGACACAGCTTGACACGCTCTCGGCCGAGGTTGCGGCGCTGTCGTTGGCGCTCGGGCTGGAACGGGACCGCGGCGCGGGGCTTGAGGATCGGATCGGTGCCCTGACCGCAACGCTGGACAACGCTCGCAGCCGCGAGGCCGAGCAAACCGAGGCGCTGCGGCTTGCGCAGGGGCGGATTGCCAGCTTCGAGGAACAGGTCGCGGGTCTCTTGTCCGAGCGCGAGACCGCGCGGGGGCGGATCGCCGATCTCGAAACGGCGCGCGCCGAATTGCTCAGCGAACAGGAACAGTTGCAATTGGCCCTTGCCGGGCTGCGGGATGAGGTGGACGCCCAAGCCGAGGCCGCGCGTCTGGCGGCGGCCCGGCGAGAGGCGCTTGAGGCGCTTGCGGCGGATCTGCGGCAGCGCAACGCCGAGGCGCAGGTGGCGCTTGAGCAGCAATTGAGCGCAGAGGAGCAGGCGCGCCTGGCCGAGGCCGCTGCCGCCGAGGCCCTGCGTGCGCGACTGGCCAACGCGGATGCCGAACTGACGGCGATGACCCTCGCTCTCGAGGCGCAGCGCAAGCGCGCGGAAGAGACGCTGACCCTGTTGGCGGCGGCTGAAACGGCGCGCGCGGATTTGAACAGCCAGTTGGCGCAGGCGCTCTTGGATGCCGAACAGGGCACCGCCGCACAAGAGGCGAATATCGCCCGGCTGCGCGGCGAGTTGCTCGAAACCCGCGAAGTGGTGGCGCAGAGCGCGCAAGAGGCACAGGCGGTGCGGGATCAGTTGGTCGCCGCCCTTGCCGCGCAGCGTGCCGCCGAGACGGGTATGACCGCGGCTGAAGAGCGCGCGGCGCTATTGTCTGAGGCGCGCGCCCGGCTCGCGGCAGAGGTGGCACAGGCTTCCGAGGCGCAAAAACAACAGGCGCTGCTCAATCAGCAGGTGGCCGCTCTCCGGCAGCAACTTTCGAGCTTACAGGCATTGCTGGACGAGTCCAAGGCGCGCGAGATCGAGACCGAGGTGCAATTGCAATCGCTTGGCAATGAGCTGAACACCGCCCTGGCCCGTGTTGCCGCCGAAGAACGGCGTCGGCGGATCGCAGAGGAAGAGCGCGCGCGGCTGCTCGAGGCGGAGAAAGAGGATCTGGAGAAATACCGCTCGGAATTCTTTGGCCGCCTGCGCGATGTTCTGGGCCAACAGCAAGGCGTGCAGATCGTTGGCGACCGGTTCGTGTTTTCGTCCGAGGTGCTCTTTGCCCCCGGTGAGGCGGAATTGTCTCCCGCCGGACAGGGCGAGATTGCCAAGGTGGCGGGCATCCTGCGCAATGTGATCGGTGATATTCCCGAGGGGATTGACTGGGTGCTTCAGGTCGATGGCCATACCGACAACGTGCCCATCATCGAGGGCGCGCGGTTTGCGGACAACTGGGCGCTGAGCCAGGCGCGTGCCCTCTCGGTGGTGCGTTATCTTACCGGGGTTCTGGGTTTTCCGGCGGCCCGTCTCTCGGCCAATGGCTATGGCGAGTTTCAGCCGGTCAATCTCGCGAATACCCCGGCTGCGCGGGCGCAGAACCGGCGGATCGAGTTGAAGCTGACGACGCGGTAACGTCGCTCAGGGTGCCACGGTAATGTCGGCATGTTGCACCGCGAGAATGGTCTCACTGCGGGTCAGGCGGATATAGCCGCGATACGCGCCCGGCACCCAGCCCCCTCAGGCGCCTTGTGGCCAAAGGTGCGAGAGTGTTGCGCTTGCGGGGCATCAAGTGTGATGGCGTGGGTGAAAATCTCGCTCTCCAGCCCTTGCGCGGTCAGGCAGGCGGTCGCCCGGTTGGGCGTAAAAGACATGGCCATAAAGGACGAGCGGCTGATCCGGCTGCGTGGTGATGGCTCGGGCGGCACCGGAGCGGACCATTCAAGCTCGGGCACGGCGATGAAAAATCCGGCGGTAAAGAGCCCCGCAGGATCATAGGGCAGGGCAGTTTGCCACAGGCTATGATCCAGCGGCAGGCTCAGCTTGGGCGGTTCGGCGGCGGCCAGATTGGCCACCGCCATGGTCAGGATCGCAAGCGCCGTCCCAAGCCGCGCCGTCATTCTGCCGTCAGCAGGGGCGGTTTTTTCTTGCCGGTCAGGCGGCGCGTGACAGGGCCCTCGACCACGAGGTCGATCTTGTTGTCCTTGACCCCAACCGTGACCACGCCCCCCTTGAGCAGCTTGCCAAAGAGCAATTCCTCGGCCAGCGGCTTCTTGATATGCTCCTGGATGACACGGGCCAAGGGGCGCGCGCCCATCTTGTCGTCATAGCCTTTGTCGGCCAGCCATTCCGCCGCCGCTTGGGTCAACTCGATGGTCACGTCGCGATCCATCAGCTGTGCTTCAAGTTGCAACACGAATTTCTCGACCACCTTGAGAATGACCGATTTCGGCAGCGGCCCGAATGAGATCACGGCATCGAGACGGTTGCGGAACTCGGGCGTGAAGGTGCGCTCGATGGCGGCGGTATCCTCGCCCTCGCGCCGGTCACGGCCAAAGCCGATGGCTGATTTCGCCTGCTCTGCCGCTCCTGCGTTCGAGGTCATGATGAGCACGACATTGCGGAAATCCACCTTGCGGCCATTGTGATCGGTCAGCGTGCCGTGGTCCATCACCTGAAGCAGGATGTTGAAGACCTCGGCGTGTGCCTTCTCCACCTCGTCCAGCAGGATCACGCTATAGGGTCTGCGGCGCACCGCCTCGGTGAGATACCCGCCTTC
>JBLRXE010000106.1:0-7511 GCA_047920895.1 Roseovarius sp. | reverse complement strand
CTCAAGGCAATGAGTGCCAAGGAGTTGTTGACCATCGCCGAAGAGCTGGAGATCGAGAACGCCTCGACGATGCGCAAGGGCGAGATGATGTTCTCGATTCTCAAGGAGCGGGCCGAGGAGGATTGGACGGTTTATGGCGATGGGGTCCTTGAGGTGTTGCAAGACGGGTTTGGGTTCCTGCGCTCGCCGGAGGCAAATTATCTGCCGGGTCCGGATGATATTTATGTCTCACCTGACATGATCCGGCAATATTCGTTGCGCACCGGGGATACGATCGAAGGGCAGATGAAACAGCCCGATGAGACGGAGCGGTATTTTGCGCTGACCTCGGTCACGCAGATCAATTTTGAAGACCCGGAACGGGCGCGGCACAAGATTGCGTTCGACAACCTGACGCCGCTCTATCCCGATGAGCGGTTCAAGATGGAAATCGAGGATCCGACGATCAAGGACCGTTCCGCGCGGATCATTGATCTGGTTGCCCCGATTGGCAAGGGGCAGCGGTCTTTGATCGTGGCGCCGCCGCGTACGGGCAAGACGGTGCTGTTGCAGAATATCGCCAATAGTATCGAAAAGAATCACCCGGAATGTTATCTGATTGTTTTGTTGATTGATGAGCGGCCGGAAGAGGTGACGGATATGCAACGCTCGGTCAAGGGGGAGGTTGTCAGCTCGACCTTTGATGAGCCGGCGACGCGGCATGTTGCGGTTGCGGAAATGGTGATAGAGAAGGCCAAACGATTGGTTGAACATAAGCGGGATGTCGTGATCCTGCTTGATTCGATTACACGATTGGGTCGGGCCTATAACACAGTGGTGCCGTCCTCTGGAAAGGTTTTGACAGGGGGCGTGGATGCGAATGCGTTGCAACGGCCCAAGCGGTTTTTTGGTGCAGCGCGGAATATCGAAGAGGGCGGATCGCTGACGATCATCGCGACGGCGCTGATTGATACGGGCAGCCGGATGGACGAGGTGATCTTTGAGGAATTCAAGGGCACTGGTAATTCGGAAATCGTGCTGGACCGCAAGGTGGCCGATAAGCGGGTGTTCCCGGCGATTGATATTCTGAAGTCCGGCACGCGTAAGGAGGATCTGTTGATCGACAAGGGCGATTTGCAAAAGACCTTTGTTTTGAGGCGCATATTGAATCCTATGGGGACCACGGATGCGGTGGAGTTTCTTATATCGAAGCTGAAGCAAACCAAGTCGAATGCAGAATTTTTCGACTCCATGAACACCTGAGGTTAGGGCGGAAGCGGAGTAGTCCGGATGGACACGGTCTATGCCTTGGCCACGGCGCAGGGGAAGGCGGGGATCGCTGTGGTGCGGGTCAGCGGGCCGCACGCCTATCATGCCTGTCGTGAGATATGTGGGGATGTGCCGCCGCCACGGTGTGCTGCCGTGCGGGTGCTGCGGGATGGGGAGGGTGAGCGGCTGGATCAGGCGCTGATCTTGACCTTTGCCGAGAGGGAGAGCTTCACTGGAGAGGAGACGGTGGAATTTCATCTGCATGGTAGTGTGGCAGTGGTTGCGGCGGTTCTGGATGTGCTCGGGGCCATCAAGGGCCTGCGGCATGCTGATCCGGGTGAGTTCACGCGTCGGGCGCTGGAAAATGGGCGTCTTGATCTGGCGCAGGTGGAAGGGTTGGCGGATCTGATCGAGGCGGAGACGCAGGCGCAGCGCAAGCAGGCGTTGCGGGTTTTTTCAGGGGCTTTGGGGCAGCGGTGCGAGTTGTGGCGGAGTCGCCTGCTGCGTGCGGTGGCGTTGTTGGAAGCGACGATTGATTTTGTCGATGAGGACGTGCCGGTTGATGTGTCTGCAGAGGTGATTGGTCTGGTGTCTGAGGTGGCCGAGGCGCTGGAGCGGGAGATTGCGGGGAGCCGCGTGAGCGAACGGATCCGCAGCGGTTTCGAGGTGGCGATCGTCGGTGCGCCGAATGTCGGAAAGTCTACGCTTTTGAATAGTTTGGCTGGCCGGGAAGCGGCAATAACGTCTGAGGTGGCGGGCACGACGCGGGATGTCATCGAGGTTCGAATGGATTTGGGGGGTCTGCCAGTAACGATGCTTGATACGGCGGGACTACGGGAGACCACGGATGTGGTCGAATCCATCGGGATCGCCCGGGCGCGTGTACGCGCGGATGACGCGGATTTGCGTGTCTTTTTGGTCGAGGCGGGGCAGATGCCTGAGTTGACGCCACGGGACGATGATATTGTTCTGTGTGCGAAGGCTGATTTGCTGGAGGATGTGTCAAACGGAGTGTCTGGCAAAACCGGAGCCGGGGTTTCGGATCTGATCGAGCGGATCAGGCGGGCTTTGAGTGTTCAGGCCGGGGGGGCCGGCATTGCCACCCGTGCCCGGCATCGTCAGGCCATGGAACGCGGGTTGTTTGCATTGCGGGCGGCGCTTTGTATTCTTCCCGAAGGGGAGGTGATGGCGGAGATTGCGGCGGAGGAATTGCGCGCAGCTATTCGGGCGCTCGATGCTCTTGTCGGGAGGATTGACGTGGAGAGTGTTCTTGATGAGATTTTCGCCAGCTTT
The DNA here is from genome assembly GCA_047920895.1 of Roseovarius sp. Lineage (GTDB taxonomy): Bacteria > Pseudomonadota > Alphaproteobacteria > Rhodobacterales > Rhodobacteraceae > Roseovarius. Next base: position 4,970 of record JBLRXE010000106.1, on the reverse strand, counting down.
TGTGTGGGCAAGTAAGGAGTGTTTCACATGAAACATTTTGATGTCATCGTGATCGGCGGCGGGCATGCGGGCGCAGAAGCCGCGCATGCGGCGGCGCGCATGGGGGCGATGACCGCGCTGGTGACGCTGAGCCGTGATGGAATCGGGGTGATGTCATGTAACCCGGCGATCGGGGGGCTTGGTAAAGGCCATCTCGTGCGGGAGATTGATGCGCTGGATGGTGTTATGGGACGCGTCGCGGATCGGGCGGGTATTCAGTTTCGTTTGTTAAACCGGCGCAAGGGGCCGGCGGTGCAAGGTCCAAGGGCACAGGCAGACCGCAAGATTTACCGCGAGACGATGTTGCGCGAAATCGAGAGCCATCCGCTGTTGGAAGTGGTCGAGGGTGAGGCTGCGGATTTCCTGATGCAGGGTCCACGGGTTGTCGGCGTGAAGCTGGGAGATGGTGCTGAAGTCCGCGGATCGGCGGTGATTCTCACGACAGGCACGTTCCTGCGCGGCGTGATTCATATCGGTGATGAATCCTATCCGGGTGGGCGGATGGGGGATCGCCCTGCCGTGAAGCTGGCGGAACGGCTGGATGGTTTCGAGTTGCCTATGGGCCGGCTCAAGACGGGGACGCCACCACGGCTGAATGGGACGACGATTGACTGGAATCAGTTGCAGGCACAGCCCGGAGATGAAGACCCGGTTTTTTTCTCTTTCCTTTCCCGCGCTTCGAGCGCACGGCAGATTTCTTGTGGGATTACCCACACCAACGCGCGTACGCATGACATTATCCGCGAGAATCTGGGTCGTTCGGCGATGTATGGCGGGCATATCGGTGGCATTGGGCCCCGATATTGTCCTTCTATTGAGGATAAGATTGTCAGGTTTGCGGACAAAACCTCGCATCAGGTCTTTCTGGAGCCTGAAAGCCTTTCGGACTCTGTCGTTTATCCCAACGGGATTTCGACGTCGCTGCCGGCTTCTGTGCAAGAGGCCTATGTTCGGTCGATTGTGGGTCTTGAGAATGTAGAGATCCTCCAGCCTGGATATGCTATTGAATACGATTACATTGATCCCCGTGCGCTTGACAGTCGCCTTGCGGTCAAGTCGGTGCCGGGCCTCTATCTTGCGGGCCAGATCAATGGGACGACCGGCTATGAGGAAGCCGCAGCGCAGGGGATGGTTGCGGGGCTGAATGCGGCGCTTGAGACCAGGGGGCTGGATCCGGTTTATTTCAGTCGCACGGAGAGTTATATTGGTGTGATGATTGATGATTTGACGGCGCGTGGCGTGAGTGAGCCCTATCGGATGTTCACATCCCGCGCTGAGTTTCGTCTTTCGCTTCGGGCAGATAATGCGGATCAGCGGTTGACGCCTCTCGGTTTGGTTCTTGGCTGTGTCGGCACGGACCGGCGCATGGCATTTGAAGAAAAGATGGAAAGGCTTGTGCGCGGAAAGCATCTGCTGGAGGCGGAACGGTATACACCGCAGGATCTGGTCAAGGTGGGTTTGCGGGTGAATATGGATGGCGCCCGGCGAACGGCTTTTGAGGTTCTTTCTTTTCCGGATGTTGAATTCACGGATCTTTTGCGTCTTGATCCTGGCTATGCCAAGATTGATCCTGAAATTCAGGAGCAGCTTGCCCGTGATGCGCTCTACGCTAGCTATATCAAGCGCCAGACTCGGGATGTCGAGATGATGAAGCGGGACGAGGCGCATGTTATCCCGGATGGTTTTTCTTTTCGAACAATTGCTGGCCTGTCGAACGAGCTGAAGGATAAGCTGGACCGGGTGCGTCCTGGCAATCTGGCGCAGGCGGCGCGGATAGAGGGGATGACGCCGGCGGCATTGAGCCTGGTCTTGGCCAAGCTGCGCCAGGCGAGACGGGAGAAGATCGCGTGACCGCTGTGCCGGGTGTTTCACGTGAAACACAGGCCCGGCTTGAGATCTACGCGGATTTGCTGGTCAAATGGAATCCGCATATCAACCTTGTTTCGAAGAGCAGCCTGGATCAGATGTGGACCCGGCATTTTGCCGATTCGGCACAGATTTATGACCTTGCGCCGCATCCTGTGGACCATTGGGTCGATCTGGGGTCGGGGGGCGGCTTTCCCGGGCTGGTCGTGGCTATCCTCGCCCGAGACACCGGATCACCACGCCGTATAACCTTGATCGAGTCGGACGAACGCAAAACGGTCTTTTTGCGGTCTGTTATCCGGCAAACCGATGTTAACGCCATCGTTCTTAATGATCGTATCGAGAAGATAGAACCGCAGCGGGCGAATGTTTTGTCGGCGCGGGCGTTAACCGATCTGAGCGGCTTGTTGGCCTATGCTGAGCGCCATATGGCGTCCGACGGTGTGGCGCTCTTTCCCAAGGGTGCGCGTTGGGAAAATGAGCTGTTGGTCGCCGAAGCAACATGGCGTTTCACCTATCGCCTTGTTAAAAGCACTACAGAAGACGGCCCCGTTATTTTTGCCATCACAGGAGTATCCCGTGTCTGATCCGACGCGCCCAAAAGGACCGAAGATCATAGCGATTGCCAATCAAAAGGGCGGTGTTGGCAAGACAACGACCACCATAAACCTGGGCGCAGCCCTCGCTGAATTCGGCTTGCGCGTCCTTATTGTGGATCTTGACCCTCAGGGTAATGCGTCGACTGGTCTTGGGCTTGATGTCGAAGCGCGTCGTTTCACAGCCTATGATCTGTTATTGGACGAGGCATCCCTGCGGGATGTTATTCAAGTTACCGGGCAGGACGGTTTGTGGATCATTCCATCGACGGTGGATTTATCCTCGGCGGATATCGAGCTTATTTCAAATGAAAAACGTAGCTTTCTCTTGCATGATGCCCTACGGCAGCCGGGAATCGATACCTATGGATTCGATTATGTGTTGATTGACTGCCCTCCGTCGCTCAATCTGTTGACGGTGAATGCCATGGTCGCGGCGCACTCCGTGCTGGTTCCGCTCCAGAGTGAGTTTTTTGCCCTAGAGGGCCTGTCTCAGCTCATGTTGACGATCCGTGAAATCCGTCAGACTGCAAATCCCGATCTTCGGATCGAGGGGATTGTCCTGACAATGTTTGATGCCCGCAACAACCTCTCGACGCAGGTGGAGCAGGATGCCCGCGATAACCTTGGCGAGTTGGTTTTTCACACGCGAATACCCCGAAACGTGCGTGTGAGTGAGGCGCCTTCTTATGCGATGTCGGTGTTGAGTTACGATCCGCTGTCCAAGGGGGCGCAGGCCTATCGTGATCTTGCGCGGGAACTGATTGAAAACACGGCGCGACTCGTTGCCTGATCGAAAGGATTGGACATGACTGGTAAAAAATCTCATCAGCGTGGTCTTGGTCGCGGATTGTCCGCGCTGATGGCGGATGTGACGGCTGATGGCGCGGAACGGTCCGTCGATGTGTCGCGGCGGCCGGACTTGATGGTACCAGTGGAAAAAGTCCGGCCCAACCCTAATCAGCCGCGTCGAAATTTTGACGCGGCCCTGCTTGAGGATCTGGCACGCTCCATATCGGAAAAGGGTGTCTTGCAGCCGCTGATCGTACGTCCTGCCCCGAACCATGAGGGCGAGTACGAAATTGTGGCGGGTGAGCGCCGCTGGCGTGCGGCTCAGATGGCCAAGCTGCATCAGATCCCGGTGCTGGTGCGCGATTTCAACGATATAGAAGTTCTCGAGGTGGCGATCATCGAGAATATCCAACGCGCGGATCTCAATCCAGTGGAAGAGGCGTTTGGCTATCAACAGTTGATGCAGAAATTTGGTCACACTCAAGAGCGTCTGGCCGAAGCTCTTGGTAAGAGCCGCAGCCACATCGCCAATTCGGTGCGGCTTTTGTCTTTGCCTGAAGAGGTGCTTGGTTATGTGCGGCAAGGAACGCTGTCTTCGGGCCATGCGCGGGCTTTGATCACGCTAGACGATCCCGCTGCCGTTGCCCGGCAAGTAATCCAGAAATCCCTTTCGGTGCGCGATACCGAAAAGCTGGCCAAGGCTGGGCCCGGTAATATTTTCAGCGATACCGGACGTTCTGCCAAGCCGCGTAAAGAGATTCTCAAGGACGCCGATACGCGGTCTCTAGAGGATGATTTGTCCGCCAATTTGACCATGAAGGTTGAGATTGACCATGTTCCGGGCCAGGAAAATGGTCGGATCACGATCCATTATGCTTCGCTCGATCAATTGGATCGGCTGATCGGTATGCTCAGCGTTTAATCCGGCAAGAGTTCGCGAATCACTGCATTGAGCACGGCGCGTCCTCTGGCGGTGGCGCGTAAGCGGGCCCCGTCTATTGTGATCATCCCAAGGGCGCCGAGGTGATCGACGCTATCTTGGTCGAGCGCCTTGCCGGCAAGCCCCTCGAATCGTGCTGGGTCAATGCCATCGGTGATGCGCAGGCCCATAAGAAGATATTCCACCGCCTGATCCGGACCAGAAAGCGGCTCCGATGTCTCGACTACGCTGCCTTTTTCAACGGACTCTAGCCATTTTCCGGGCGCCTGATGCGCGATCGTGGCAGTTTTCCGCCTGTCGCGCGTGATGCGCCCGTGCGCCCCCGGCCCGATGCCGATATAATCCCCGTAGCGCCAATAAATCAGATTATGCCGCGATTCTGCGCCGGGACGCGCGTGATTCGAGACCTCATAGGCGGGCAGTCCGGCAGATTCGCAAATCTCTTGGGTGATCTCATACATCTCCGCCGCCGTGTCTTCCTCTGGTAGTCCGCGCAGCTTGCCCGACGCGTAACGATCGCCAAAGGCGGTGCCGGATTCGATGGTCAACTGGTAGAGCGACAGGTGATCCATAGCCATGCCGAGCGCCTCGCGCAGTTCCGCTTTCCAGGCCGAGAGGGTTTGATCCTGGCGGGCATAAATCATGTCGAAACTGACGCGCTCAAAGGTTTGTCGTGCTATATCAAAGGCTTGCTTTGCCTCGGCGACGCTGTGGATGCGGCCGAGCCGTTTCAGATC
>JBLRXE010000105.1:0-7533 GCA_047920895.1 Roseovarius sp. | reverse complement strand
TTTGATCGTCGCCATGACCGAGGAGGAGGCGCTTGCCGCCCTTGACGACATGTTCAGCGGCGAATTTGGCGCAGCGGGCGCAGAGGTTGTGATCGAGGAATTCATGGACGGCGAAGAGGCCAGCTTTTTCGTCCTCTGCGACGGCGAAACCGCGCTGCCCATCGGCACCGCTCAGGACCACAAGCGCGTCGGCGACGGCGACACCGGCCCCAACACCGGCGGCATGGGGGCCTATTCCCCCGCCCCGGTGATGACCGAGGCCGTGACCCAACAGGCGCTCGACCTTATCGTCCGCCCGACACTCAGGGAAATGTCCCGGCGCGGCACACCCTATCAAGGCGTGCTCTTTGTCGGATTGATGATCAAGGACGGCGCGTCGCGCCTCGTTGAATACAACTGCCGCTTTGGCGATCCCGAATGTCAGGTGCTGATGATGCGCCTTGGCGCGCAGGCGCTCGACCTCATGCTCGCCACCGCCGAGGGGCGGCTGAATGATATTTCCGTCAACTGGGCCGAGGATCACGCCCTGACGGTCGTTCTGGCCGCGCAGGGCTATCCCGGCGATTACGCCAAAGGCAGCGTGATAAAAGGGCTGGAGAATTGCCCCGAGGACAGCTTTCACATGGTCTTTCACGCCGGCACCACCCGCGCCGAGGGGCAGATCACCGCAACGGGGGGGCGCGTTCTGGCAGCCACGGCCCGTGGCACCACCTTGCAAGAGGCCGCAACACGCGCCTATGCCATGGTCGACCGCATCGACTGGCCCGAGGGATTTTGCCGCCGCGACATCGGCTGGCGCGCGCTCTGAGAGGCAATACGCGTGGGGGCTCTGCCCCCACACCCCGGAGGTATTTAAGGCCAGATGAAAATCAGCCGCAGCCCAGCGCCTGTTCGAACCCCGCCGGGCTGGCCGTGATCCCCAAGGGCCGCGCCGCCAGCGTATCTCCCTGAAACCCGACCGCCACAACCTCACGGAATCCGGCATCCGCGACGATGATCTCGGCCCCCTGCCCACAGTCGCGCAAGCCACCCCAGATCACCTCATCCCCGATCCGGTGATTGGTCACACCCTTGAGGCTGGCAACTTGCGTCAATCCCCCCGACGCCCAACTCCAGACGCGCAGCACCTTGCCCAGATGCGGCGTCTCGACATAGGCGATGTTCATGATCCCGTCGCCGTTCAGATCGGCAATCGCAGCGGGGGCCAGCCAGCGAAACGGCGTGCCAATAGCCGGCGTGGCGGCGGATTTCACCAATTGCCCGCGCCGCAGAGTGTAAATCGCCAGTTGCGCGCCCTCTCTGGGGCTGGATTCGACCACCACCACATCGGTCTGACCGTCGCCATCCACATCCACCAGACGCGGGGCAATATCCTCGAACACATGGCTTGGCTCTGGCCCCTGCCGCAGATCAAGCCGGATTTCGGCCCCCGCCCCATCACGCACCGCCAAAACGCGGCGCTCGGGAATACGCCCCATGATCCGGTGCGGATAGCTGTCGTCGGGGGCCTCGAACCGCGCGGCGGCAATGCCCGCGCCGCGCCCCTCAACCCAAGGCTCGGCCAGGGCCGACCCCGCGACCAGCGTCATCAGCCCGATGACCGCCCCCGCACCGCGCATCTCAGATCTGTTTTTCCGGCATCTGCACCACCAGACCATCCAGCGCATCCGTCACCTTGAGCTGACAGGTCAGGCGCGAGCGCGCCGGGTCAGGCTGATAGGCGAAATCAAGCATGTCCTCTTCCATGTCATCCTTGGCGGGCAGTTTCTCCACCCAGGCCGGATCGACGTAGACGTGACAGGTGGAACAGGCACAGGCCCCGCCGCAATCAGCCTCGATGCCGGGGATATTGTTGTCGCGTGCGCCTTCCATCACGGTCAGGCCATTGGCCACCTCGACCTCATGCCGGGTGCCATTATGCTCGATATAGGTGATTTTAGCCATGTCTGGGCTCACTCCGTTGCGTCGCTATCGCCCATCTACCTAATCGCGCCACCGGCCCGAGACCAGCCCAATTTGCGCAGGCGCGGACAAGATTTACACGACGACCCCTTGCCCCGGATTTTCAGAAACTGACACCATGTCGGTAAAATTCGGGAATAATCCTAACGGAGAGCCGTTCTTTTGCCATGGTCCTGACCCCAACGCGCCGCTGCCGGGCGGTGGGATGACAGTCAGAATGCAGCATCAAGAACGGAGTTCCTACCATGAAATCCATCCTCACGCTCGTCACCGCACTCACCCTCGGCCTCGCCGGCGCAGCACTGGCCGATGTGTCCAAAAAGATCGGCCGCGCCAGCCAGATCAGGGCCGGCAAAAGCAGCGTCATGCCCCCCCGCCAGCCATCAGGGCCAATGGTGGACTCATCCTTTGGGCTGCGAATATTCGCGCGCCGGGCGGCCGGGTGAAACCGTCTGGTATCTGATCATCAACACCGCGCGTCCGGGCTGTCCCACCTATATTTCCATAAGCGGCTTCAAGGATGTCTATTGAGCGCCAGACAGCCCGCGCATCACGCCCGCGCCGACAGCGCCGGCGTCATGTGGATCACCGTGGGACGGTCCGCGCATAGCGCCGCCTGCACCGCCTCTTGCAAGTCCGTGGCGCTTTGGGGTGCCACGGCATATGCACCATAAGCCCGCGCCAACGCGCAGAAATCGGGGTTATGCGCCTTGACCGCATTGGGCGCGATCTGCGCGCGCACCATGCTGTCCTCGATCTCTTTCAGCTTGGTGTTGTCCCAGATCAGGATCGGCAGCGCCAGCCCCTGCTCGACCGCCGTGCCCAGTTCCTGCACCGTATACTGAAAGCCGTAATCGCCCGCGATTGCGACCGTGGGCTGGCCCCGCCGCGCCATCGCCCCGCCAATCGCCGCCGGCAGCGCATAGCCCAGCGTGCCAAAGCCGGTGGGATGGTGCCAGTGACCGGGGCACGCCATCGGCCAGACCTCCTTGGCGACATAGGCAAATTGCGTCATGTCGGAATAGATCATCGTGTCTTCGGGCAGCGCCGCGCGCAAGCTATCGCAAATGCCGGCGATGCCCGGCCGCTCTGCATCGCTTTCGGCCCGCCAGCGCGCCCGCGCGGCGACGATTTCCTCAGGCCGCCAGCCGCCCCGTGACCCAAGATCATGCGCCAAGAGCGCCCGCGCCAGCGCCCCGGCATCCGCCTGAATCCGGCGATCCCCGGCCATAGCTCCGCCCAGCACGCCCGCGTCCATATCCACCCGGATCAGCGGGGCGCGATGCCCCAACTCTGCCCGCCACAGATCGTTTTGCGACAACTCGCTGCCCACCACCAGCACCAGATCGGCCGCGCCGATCACCGATGCACTGTCAGGCCGCGCCAGATAGGCCCCGAAATCGAGCGGCGCGTCCGCCCCCATGATCCCGCGCCCGGCATAGGTTGTGAAGGTCGCGGCCCCCAGCCGCGTCGCAATCTCGCGCCAGTCCGCAGCACTCTTCACAGCGCCACCGCCCAGAATGATCAGTGGCTTGCGCGCCCGGCTGAGCGCCTCGGTCACTTCCGCCACCACCTCAGGGGTCAGCGCCGTCGCAGGATCCAGAGGCACCGCCGCAGGCGCCGCCTCGGCCATTCCCTCCAGCGCCGCAATCGGCACCTGAATATGACGAGGCCGTCCCCGCTGCGTGGCAAACTCGACCAACGCGCGGTCAATCAACCGATAGGCACTGGCGGCATCGCGCGCCTCGACGCTCCATTCCGTGACGCAAGCTGCCGCCCCCCGCTGATCGCGCATCTGGTGCAACTGGCCCTGCTGCGCCGCCGTCTCGTCCAGACAGGATGACAGCACCAGCACCGGCACACTGTCCGACCACGCCTGCCCCAGCGGCGTCAGGATATTGCACAGCCCCGGCCCGGTGATCACATAGGCCACCCCCGGCCTGCCCGTGGCCCGCGCATAACCATCCGCCATGAACCCCGCCCCCTGCTCATGCCGCGCCAGAACATGGGTGATCCCGGCCTCTTCGATCCCGCGATACATCTCTTGGTTATGCACCCCCGGAATGCCAAAGATCACCTCGACCCCGCGCGTTTTCAGCATATGGCTGATCTGCGCGCCCAGGGGGGCCCTTGCACGAAACTCGTCGGATTTCTCAGCCATTTCCGGCTCCTTTTCAGGTCACGGGTTCAGGGACGCCAGAACGACGGCAGGACAAGCACCATGACAGCCAGAATCTCCAGCCGGCCCATCAGCATGGCGAGGATCATCAACACCTTGGCCGCATCGGGAAAGGCCGCGAGAGAGCCGGTCGGCCCGACACTGGGACCAAAGGCAGGCCCCACGTTGAAAATCGCCGTCCAAGCCCCGGTCACGGATTCCATCAGCGTCAGCCCGGTCAACTCCAGCGCGACCGAGAAAAACCCCAGCGACAGGATATAGACGGTAAAGAGCAGCATCACCGATTGCAGCACCTCATCCTCGACGCGGCGCCCCTCGTGGCGCAGAATCATCACGCTTGAGGGATTGAAAATGCGCCGCGCCTGCTGCCCCAAAGCCCGCAACATGAGCTGGTAGCGGAAAATCTTGATCGAACAGCCCGTGGACCCCGTGCAGCCGCCAATCGCGCCAACCGCGATCAACACCACAAAGGGAAAATTGCCCCAGACCGTCACATCGCCATCGCCATAGCCGGTGCCGGTAAAGATCGAAACAACATTGAACAGCCGCTCCCGCAGGCTCGCTTCGGTGATCCGGCCATTCATCACAAAGTCATAGCTTGTCACCAGCACAAAAGCGTAAAACAACCAACGCACATAGGTGCGCACCTGCGTGTCGCGGTAGATCGGTTTGATATTGCCCTGCACCCCCTGCATCATCCGCACAAACGGCAGACTCGCCAGGATCATGAACAGCACGCAGGCATATTGCGACGCCCCCGGAAACGCGCCAAAGGACACATCATAGGACGAAAACCCCCCCGTCGACACGGTGGTCAGCGCATGCACCGTCGCATCGAACGCCGCCATCCCAAGCGCAAGATAGGTCAGCGTGCAGATCGCCGTCAGCAGCAGATAGACGTTGAGCACACCCTTCGAGATGTCGATCGTGCGCGGCAGCGCCTTGCCAAAGGTATCGAACCCTTCGGCGCGAAAGAACTGCATCCCGCCCACCCGCATCTCGGGCAGGAACACCAGCGCCACGATCACGATCCCAAGACCGCCCAGCCATTGCAGGATGCCCCGCCACAAGAGCAGCCCCTTGGGCAGGGTATCAAGCCCCGCAATCACCGTAGAGCCGGTGGTGGTCACGCCTGACATCGCCTCGAAAAACGCGTCGATGAACCCCAGCCCGGTCTCGCCCAGCATGAACGGCAGCGCGCCAAAGAGCGGCAGCGCCACCCAGACCAGCGTCGTCAGCAGAAACGTCTGCTGGATCGTCAGCGCCTGACCCATCGAATTCTTGCACGACAGTGCCACCAGCCCACCCGCAATGCAGGTCACGATCATGCTCTCGGCAAAGACCGGCCAATGCCCGCGCCCTTCGGCCACATCCACCAAGAGCGGCAGCGCCATGGTCAAGCCCATGGCCATGACCATCAGGCCAACCAGATATCCTACGGGTCGCATGTCAAACATGAGGCGCAGAGTTGGCCGTTGCCAGCGAAACTGTCAAGCCGGATCAGTGCCCGCGTGGCCCGCTCACTCGGGCAGGATGTCCTCGAACACAAAGGCGGCAATATCACTGCGACTCAGGCCCATGGCGGCCAGTTCCGAGGCGCTCAGGCTCTGGAGATGCGCCACGCTCGCCAGCCTCGGACGCGCCAGCAGATAGCCATTGATCCCGGCGGCGCGCTCCGTCAGGAACAGATCCAGATCGCGGCGCCAATCGGCGGGCATGAAGCGGGTCTTAATCTCTGTTTCGGCCATTGGGGTTTCCTTTCCCGGATCGGACAGGCCCCTCCCTGCGATCAGTATAGCGCAACAGACGCCAGGAATCGCGCAGCTCTTGCAGCGCGGCGCAGAGTGTTGCTGCATTGCAGCAACTTCGCGCCCACGCCCACCCGAGGTGCCAATCCCTTCAGCGCCTCACGCAATAGTTAAGTTCAATTACAGTGAATCCGTGCGAGTGTCCGCGTGGATGACCGCCGTGTCTCACGAATTAAAAGGAGAAAATACACAATGAAACGCCAGCTTTTCGCCGCCGCGACCCTGATGGCCAGCCTTGGCCTTGCTCAGACCGCCCAGGCCGCTGAATGCGCGGTCGCGGTGGATGACCCCTTCGCGCTAGAGGCCGCCGCCATTGATGAAATCTACGCCTGCATCAACGAGGCGATGGCCACGGGCTACGCCAAAGAGGGCGATGCCGTGGCCGGTGCCTATCGCGACTGGACCGTGACCTCGACCCGCCCCGCCGTGGCGGGCGCGCATGGCAACCGCCTGCTTTATACCTTCGCCAATGACATCGCCGCCGAACAATACCTGAAATACGCCGAAGACGACGTCAGCATGCCCGTAGGCTCTGTTCTGGCCAAGGAAAGCATCACCATCAGCGCCAAGAAAAAGGCCGCCGTGCCCGGCCCGCTCTTCACCATGACCAAGGGCGAACCCGGCAGCGTGCCCGAAACCGCCGACTGGGTCTATGGCGGCATCCAGCCCAACGGCCAGCCGATGAAGTTCAAACAAAGCTTCTGCCATGATTGCCACATCGCCTGGGAGGCACAGGACATGATGGCCTACCCGCTCGAAGAGGTCCGGCTCGCAAACTGAGCACCCCGCAGGAAAAATACGCCCGGTCCCATGCGGGGCCGGGCTTTTGTTTGCAAATCTGTCATCTCTGGGCCATTAAACCCCGATGACCCACCAGATGCGCGCGCTCCTCGTTCACCTTTTCACCGCCACCGGCGCCGTCTTTGCCATGCTGGCGATGCTGGCCGCAGTCGATCAGAAATGGGAACTCATGTTCCTGTGGCTGGTGGTGGCCTTTGCCGTGGATGGCATCGACGGACCGCTGGCGCGCAAATACCATGTGCAGAAATACGCGCCGGAATTCGATGGCGTGCTGCTTGATCTCATCATCGACTATCTCACCTATGTTTTCATCCCGGCCTTCGCACTCTTCAAATCCGATCTGCTGCCGGGCTGGACCGGCTGGCTCGCGATCATCGTCATCACCTTTGCCAGTGCCATGTATTTCGCCGACACACGGATGAAGACCAAGGACAATTCCTTTTCCGGCTTTCCCGGTTGCTGGAACATGCTGGTGCTGGTGCTCTTCGCGCTTGAGCCGAATTTCTGGATCATCCTCGGGCTGGTGGTGGTGCTGGCGGTGGCGATGTTCCTACCGCTCAAATTCGTGCACCCCGTGCGCACCGAACGCTGGCGCTGGCTGACCCTGCCGATGGCGCTGGCCTGGACCTTCTTTGCCGGCTGGGCCGCCTGGGTGCATTTCGATCCGCAAAGCTGGGCGCATTGGGGGCTGGTGATCACCAGCGTCTACCTGCTCTTCGCGGGCATCGTGCAACAGCTTTTCCCCCTCAAGGGCGATCTCGATCGGCTATGAGCGTGAACCGT
>JBLRXE010000104.1:0-7548 GCA_047920895.1 Roseovarius sp. | reverse complement strand
GCCACAATCGCGGCCATCAGCGCCAGAAACCACGGCCCGGTCGCGCGCACCGCGATATCGCTCGTCCGCCCATAGGCGGCATCGAGCCAGTCAATCGCCTCGGTCCGGCCCAAACGACTGTGCAGGACCGCCACATGTTCGGCCCATGGTGCCACCACCGCGCGGCGCGTGACCGCCTCTGCCTGCACTGTCTCACCCTCGCCCGCGCCGGGTGTGACCATCGCCACCGCCTCGCGGGCAAAGCCGCGCAATCCCGCCTCCCACGCGCCGGTGATGAGCAGAAGATTGTCTGGCTCTGTCGCTGTCACCGCTTGGGAAAACGCCGAAATCGCCACCACGGGACCAATCCTTGCATCCTCCAATGCGGTGCGGATGATGATATCCGTGGCCATGGAATGCCCCAAGAGCGCCACCTTGCCCGAAAAGCCCTCTTGCGCCACCGCTGCTGTGACCACGCGGCCCGTCTGCGCGATCAAGAGCCGCGTCGTGCCGTCGATGCGGTTCACATCGCCCGACATCGGCACCCGGTTGCGCCCGTGCCCTTCGAAATCGAAGGCCCAGACCCGGTAACCCGCCCGCGCCAGATCAAGGCCATAGGCCTGCATCATCTGCCGCGACCCGGCAAAGCCATGGGCAACCACCACCACCGGCCCATCGGCCCCCGGCATGGCCATCCGCGTGATCGGCGTGTCCGAGACCGTGAAGCTGGCGATGTCCACGCCACGCCGCTGCCCCTCAAGCTGCCAGAGCGCGAGGCAGGCGACAACAACAGCCAACACGGCCCAAAAGGCACGCAATGTCATGCCAGAGCGGCCCGGCGCGGCGTCACCCCCGCGCCTCGTCCATCAACCGCCGCATTTCCATAATTGCCGGTTCCAGTCCGCGAAAAATCGCCTCGCCAATGAGAAAATGCCCGATGTTGAGTTCCATCACCTCGGGGAAAGCCGCGACTGGCTGCACCGTGTCATAGCTGAGCCCATGGCCTGCATGCACCTCAAGCCCCAGAGAATGCGCATAGGCGGACATCTCGCGCAAACTCTCCAACTCGCGGTCGCGGACGTCAAAATGCCCCTCGGCATGGGCATCGCAATAGGCGCCGGTGTGCAATTCGATCACCTCGGCCCCGATCCGGTGCGCGGCCTCGATCTGGCGTTTATCGGCGGCGATGAAGATCGACACCCGGCATCCCGCGTCCCGCAGAGGTGCGATGTAATGCGCCAGTCGGTTCTCTTCGCGCGCGACCTCAAGCCCGCCCTCTGTGGTGCGCTCCTCGCGCTTTTCCGGCACGATGCACACAGCATGCGGTTTGTGGCGCAGGGCAATCCGCTGCATTTCCTCGGTCGCCGCCATCTCGAAGTTGAGCGGCACCGTCAGCACCTCCATCAGCCCGTCAATATCGGCGTCCGAGATATGGCGCCGATCCTCGCGCAGATGGGCGGTGATGCCATCGGCCCCCGCCTCTTGCGCAATCTTGGCGGCGCGCAGGGGGTCAGGATAGGCCCCGCCGCGTGCATTGCGCACCGTGGCCACATGGTCGATATTGACGCCAAGGCGTAGCTTCTTTCCTGCCGACATCGGCCTCTCCCGTGATTGATCCGCGACTCATGCGTTAACCTAGTCCGGTTTTCCGGCCTCGTCAGCCTTGCGCGCCTGTTTTTCCCTCGCCGCTTTCTTTTCCGTCATCGCCAGCCACTTGGCCTTGAGCACACCCTTGCGACGGTGCTGATAGGCGGTGATCACCGGCAGGCTGATGTAATAGGCCGCAAGCGCAATCACCAACCCCGGCACGAGACCGCCGATCATGTAGGGTAAGAGCACATCGTCATAAAAGTGCCGCAGACCGCTCCAATCGGCCTTGTGATCCATGAAAATAGCGAGAAAATTGTTCCTCAGATCGTCGCCCGCATCCAGAAACTTGCCCCCGAGCGAGCGGCTGATCTCATCCTCACCCAGAGTTTTGCGGCCCAGAATCGCGTGCCCGGTCTGAAGCGCAACGACCCCGATGGGCACATAGGTCAGCGGATTGCCAAAGAAAGTGCCCAGAAGAGCGGCCACCACATTGCCCCGCAGCAGAATGGCCAGACCGGCCGCGATCAGGAAATGCAAACCGTAAAACGGCGTGAAAGTCGTGAAAACCCCGGCGAAAATGCCCCGCGCAATGCGGTCGGGCGGATCGGGTAGCCGGTTCAGACGATGGCGCACATAGGTAAAGGCCCGCCTCCACCCGCCCTTGGGCCAGAGAAACCCGGCGATGGCCTTCCACCAGGGGCGTCTGTCACGACGTCTGAATACCACCTGCGCGGCTCCTCGGGTTGATGTCAGCCCGCCCCGACGCGGGACGGGTCACGATAGCGCTCGACAGCCGCGACATCGCTTTCCGCATCAAGCGCCGAGAGCACGCCGTGCAAATGCTCGGCATCGCGCAACTCGACATCAATCAAGAGACGATAGAAGTCCGGTTTCCGGTCCACGAATGTCAGGTCCGAGATATTGGCCTTCTGCTCGCCGATCAAGGTGCAAATCCGCCCCAACACCCCGGCATCGTTGCCAATGGTCAGATCGAGCGTGACCTCATAGGCCGCCGGATGCGTGCCCGTGTGCCAATGCAGGTCCATCCAGCGGTCGGGTTGCTGATCGTATTGCGACAACGTCTCGCAGTCGATGGCATGGATCACCACGCCTCGCCCGCGATAAGTGATCCCCACGATGCGCTCGCCCGGCAGCGGCTGACAACAGCGCGCCCGCTCGAAACTCTGATCCGCCCCCAGACCGATCACCGCGCGGTCGCGCGTCACCTCGTTGCCCGCCTCGGGAATGAGGTCGGGATAAACAGCATGCAACACCTGATGCGCCGTCAACTCGGCACTGCCAAGACGCGCGCGCACCTCGTCAGCATCCCGCAGCCGCAGCGTGCGCGCCGCCGACTCCAGCGCCTTGTCGGTGGCCTTTTTGCCGACATGCTCAAAGGCCGAGCGCGCCAACTCGCGCCCCAGCTTGATATAGCGGTCGCGGTCCAGTTCGCGCAGCGCCCGGCGAATGGCCGACCGCGCCTTGCCGGTAGTGGCAATATCGAGCCATGTGGCCTGCGGCGTCTGACCGTCGGCGGCGATCACCTCGACCGATTGGCCGTTCTTGATCCGCGTCCAGAGCGGCACGCGCATCCCGTCCACCTTGGCACCAACGCAGGAATGGCCGATGCGGGTGTGGATGGCATAGGCGAAATCAATCGGCGTGGCCCCGCGCGGCAGCTTGATCACATCACCCTTGGGGGTAAAGCAAAAGACCTGATCCGCATACATCTCGAGCTTGACCGCCTCGAGGAAATCCTCGTGATCCTCCTCGGCGTCAAACTGCTCGCTGACCGAGGATATCCACTTGGCGGGATCGACGGCAAAGGGGTTTTCGCTGCGCACGCCGTCGCGATAGGACCAATGCGCGGCCACGCCGGTTTCGGCCACGTCATGCATCGCCTGCGTGCGGATCTGCACCTCGACCCGCTTGCCATCACGGCCCGAAACGGTGGTGTGGATGGACCGATAGCCGTTCGATTTCGGCTGGCTGATGTAATCCTTGAACCGCCCCGGCACAGCACGCCAGCGTTGGTGAATCGCCCCCAGAGCGCGGTAGCAATCATTCTCGGAGCGGGTGATCACGCGAAAGCCGTAGATGTCCGACAGCCGCGAAAAGCCCATCTCCTTTTCCTGCATCTTGCGCCAGATCGAATAGGGTTTCTTGGCCCGGCCAAAGACATCGGCCTCAATGCCCGCCTTGTCCAACTCGTGCCGCATGTCGCCGGTGATCCGCTCGACCACATCGCCGGTCTCGCGTTGCAGGGTGATGAAGCGGCGGATGATGCTGGCGCGCGCCTCGGGGTTGAGCACGCGGAACGCCAGATCCTCCAGTTCTTCGCGCATCCACTGCATACCCATGCGCCCGGCCAGCGGACCATAGATATCCATGGTTTCGCGCGCCTTTTGCGCCTGCTTGTCGGGACGCATCGCCTTGATCGTGCGCATGTTGTGCAGCCGGTCGGCCAGCTTGACCAGAATGACACGCAGATCCTTGGACATCGCCATGAACAGCTTGCGGAAATTCTCGGCCTGCTTGGTCTCGGAATTGGACAGTTGCAGATTGGTCAGCTTGGTAACGCCATCCACCAGATCAGCCACCTCGCGGCCAAACTTGTCCGCGACGATCTGATAGGACGCCTTGGTGTCCTCGATCGTGTCATGCAGGAGGGCGGTGATGATCGACGCATCGTCCAGCCGCTGTTCGGTCAGGATGGCGGCCACGGCAACCGGATGGGTGAAATAGGGCTCGCCCGAATGGCGGAGCTGCCCCTCATGCATCGAGCGACCAAAATCATAGGCCGCGCGAATGAGCGCCTCGTCCGTGCGGGGGTTGTAATGGCGCACCAGCGTGATCAGGTCGTCAACGGCGATCATCGGGGTCGCGCCTTGCCGTAGGGACCAGAGTTACCCCTGACCCTGTGCTTCCATCAGGGCGCGCAGCAGCTTTTCTTCCGACATGTCGTCGGTATCGGGCTTGTCCACATCGCCACCCATCAACAGGGCCATGGAATCTTCTTCCGGTTCGTCCACCTCGATCTGGGTCTGATTCGACTCGATCAACCGCTCGCGCAGATCATCCGCAGACTGTGTTTCCTCTGCGATCTCGCGCAGGGCCACGACCGGGTTCTTGTCGTTATCGCGATCCACCGTCAGCGGCGATCCCGCCGCAATTTCACGGGCACGGTGTGCGGCAAGCATCACAAGATCAAAACGGTTCGGAACCTTGTCAACGCAATCTTCTGTGGTAACGCGGGCCATCAGACCTCCGGAACAGGTTGGGGCAGATTTCAAGAAGCCTTGTATCTAGGGTCTCAAGCCGGGATTTACAAGCAGAGAATCAAAGCGCCTCGACCTCGTCGCGCGTGCCCCTTGGTAGCGCCTCCAGCATCTCGCGCACAGAGCGGTCCAGCACCGGATGCACCCAGTCGGGCGCCACCTCCGCCAGCGGCACCAGCACAAAGGCGCGCTCGTGCAGGCGCGGATGCGGCAGGATCAGACGGTCAGGCGCGCGGCGCTGCTGCGCCTCGGGCGCGAGGCCCCGCCACGCCTCGAATCCTGCACGGTCCGGCAGGATTCGCGCGCCCATGGCGATGAGATCCAGATCAAGCGTGCGCTGCCCCCACCGCGCCGCGCGGCTGCGACCAAAGACCGCCTCAACCCGGTGCAAGAGCGCCAACACCGCCTCGGGCTCTTGCGCCACCTTTAAAACCGCGGCGGCATTGACGAAATCCGGACCTGCTCCCACAGGAAAGGCCGGTGTGCGAAAAAACCGACTGACCGCCACGATTTCCGCGCCCTCTTCGCGCAGGCGCGCAAGGGCCTCCGACAGGGTCGCTGCGGGGTCCAAATCGCCGAACGGCAAGTTTCCACCCATCGCGATCAAGCACTGTTCATCCATAGTCATCACTCCCCTATCCTCCGTCGACATATCACGCACTTGCATGCACAATTCTTACTCGCTATCTGTTGCGGCTACTTTGTCCTGCCTTCACCACTCACACCACTCACACACTCCCAGGCATGACATGACTTTTCGGAAGGACATTTGTGATGTTTTACAAAGATGATCGTTTGGCATTGTTCATCGACGGCTCGAACCTCTACGCTGCGGGCAAGGCGCTTGGGTTCGATATCGACTACAAACTGCTGAGATCCGAGTTCATGCGCCGCGGCAAATTGTTGCGGGCATTCTACTATACGGCCCTGTTGGAAAATGACGAGTATTCACCGATCCGCCCTCTGGTCGATTGGTTGCATTACAACGGCTATTCCATGGTCACCAAACCGGCCAAGGAATACACCGACAGCCAAGGCCGTCGCAAGGTCAAGGGCAATATGGATATCGAACTGGCCGTGGACGCGATGGAACTCGCGCCGCGCGTCGATCATATCGTGCTCTTTTCGGGCGACGGTGACTTCAAACCGCTGGTCGAGAGCCTGCAACGTCAGGGCGTGCGCGTTTCGGTGGTCTCGACCATCCGCAGCCAGCCGCCGATGATCTCGGATGAATTGCGCCGTCAGGCGGATAATTTCATCGAACTGGCAGATCTCAAGGATGTCATCGGCCGCCCGCCGCGTGACACCCAGAACGACCGTCAAGAGACCTATGCCGAAACAGAGTGATCTGTTTCTTCGGCCCTGTGGCAACGCCCGGATTTCCCCTGCATGAGCATGGTTGATCCGGGCGTTTTCGCGCAATTGGCTGGGCTTTTTGCCGCAGCCTTTGGCGCGGCGACCATCCTGCCCTTTCAATCCGAGCTGGTGTTTGTCACCGTGCAATTGGCAGGCACGGTGTCTCTGACCGCGCTGATCGTCGTGGCCAGCATCGGCAACACGCTGGGGGCTGTCGTCAATTACGTCATGGGACGCGGGATCGAGCGGTTTCGCCACCGCCGCTGGTTTCCCGCCAATGCCGCACAAATGGCCCGCGCGCAGGGCTGGTATGCCCGCTGGGGCGTCTGGACCCTGCTGCTCAGTTGGGCACCCTTGGGCGACGCCTTTACCGTGATCGCCGGGGTGATGCGCACGCCGGTCTGGCTCTTTGTGGCGCTGGTCACGATTGCCAAGACCGGGCGCTATATCGTGCTGGCGTGGATCACGGTACAGGCGATGGGCTGAGGGGGCGGTGAATTTGCTGTCGCGTGCAGCAAGAACAGGGCCGCGCGGTCGCTGGGCCGGGGACTAGCGCAGCAACAGTCGTGGCTGCCACTTTATGCCTGCCAAGTCCGTATGCCCATCAGCGATGCGCGCCCTCTCGAAATCGCTAGGCCGCCAGACGGCCAAGCGATCCGCGCGGCACCTTCGGTGCTATTCGCGCGGGTCATAGACGAGAGATCCGGCTTGTAATTCCCCACCACCACACCTCCGACGCCGCTATTTCCCACCCCGCCCTTTACCTGCCCGCCTGCCTGCCTTACCTCTATCCCTGATCAGGAGACGCGCGATGACGAAGCCCCCCCTCACCCTCTATCTCGCCGCTCCGCGCGGGTTTTGCGCCGGTGTGGATCGCGCCATCAAGATCGTGGAAATGGCGCTCTTGAAATGGGGCGCGCCGGTCTATGTGCGCCACGAGATCGTGCACAACAAATTCGTGGTGGACGATCTGCGTGCCAAGGGGGCGGTCTTTGTCGAGGAACTGGACGACTGCCCCGACGACCGCCCGGTGATCTTTTCCGCCCATGGTGTGCCGAAATCCGTGCCCGCCGAGGCGGCGGCGCGCCAGATGCTTTATGTCGATGCCACCTGCCCGCTGGTCAGCAAAGTGCATATCGAGGCCGAGCGCCATCATGAAAACGGGCTGCAAATCGTGATGATCGGCCATGCGGGCCACCCCGAAACCGTGGGCACGATGGGGCAATTGCCGCCCGGCGAGGTTCTGCTGGTCGAAACCCCCGCCGATGTGGCCACGCTTGACGTGCGCGACCCCGCGCGCCTTGCCTTTGTCACCCAGACCACCCTCTCGGTCGATGACACCGCC
>JBLRXE010000103.1:0-7569 GCA_047920895.1 Roseovarius sp. | reverse complement strand
GTCACCACCGGCACGCCACAGGTGATCGAGCAGATCAAGGCGCAGTTGGGCCGCATTGTGCCAGTCCACAAGGTCAATGACCTCACCGTCGAAGGCCCCAGCGTCGAGCGCGAATTGGCGCTGCTCAAGGTCGAGGGCACGGGCGACAAGCGCGTCGAGGCGCTGCGCTTGGCCGATATTTTCCGCGCCAATGCGGTGGACAGCACGCTCACCAGCTTTGTGTTCGAGATCACCGGCGCGCCCGAAAAGATCGACGCTTTCGCCGAATTGATGCGTCCTCTGGGCCTTGTCGAGATGGCGCGTACCGGCGTGGCCGCTCTGCTGCGCGGCCTCTGAACGGGGCCGCAGAACCTGAAAGCGCCAACACGACCCCGTGCTGGAGCATGACCGGACAGGTTGAAACCCCAGGCCTTTTGGCCAAAGCCCTTGAGGCAAGACAATCTCTACTCTGATCGCCCAAGACGACATCCAGAGCGTTTCAGAGCAGGCTTGGATACAGAACTGCCTGAGGCGGGCGGGGGATGTAACCCCGCCCATTTCTTTCGCTCAGATGCTCCGATGGCTCCGGGGAGACGCGGGGCCTTCCACGCAAATCAGCGTATAGAGATGCCAAGTCGCATGGCCCAAAAGCGGCAGCGCAAAGAAGAGGCCCAGAAACGCCGGCAACATCGCCAGAAAGGTCAACCCCGCCACCAGCGCCGCCCAGACCAGCATCGGCACCGGGTTTTCAATCACCACCCGCAGGCTTGTCAGCATCGCGGTGACAAAATCGACCTCCCGGTCCAGAAGCAGCGGCAACGACACCACCGTCAGACTATAGAGCAGCAGGGCAAAGACCGCGCCCACGCCTGTCCCCACGGTCAGCATGCTCAGCCCCTCAGACGTGAAATAGACCTCTAGCGATGTCGAGACATTGGTCATGGTGGACAGCCCCATGAAGAGCGCAAAGATCATATGCGCAAGGAAAAACCAGAACAGAAACACCATGATGATGATGGCGCAGATCGAGGGCAGTTGCCGCCGCCTCTGATGCGCGATCACGCCAAATATTTCAGAGGCCACCAGCGTGCGCCCCATGCTCAGCCGATGGCTCACCTCATAGAGACCCACCGCCGCAAACGGCCCCACCAAGGGAAAGCCCACAGCGGCAAAGATCAGCCAGTAACTCTTGCCCGTGGCCCAGGTGATCCACGCAAGGATCAGCCCGATTACCACATAGACACCGGCGAATATCACCGCATATCCCGGCGCGCGGCGCATGTCCGCCCAGCCCCGGCGCAACGCCTCTGCCAGCATGTCAAAGTGGACCTCGCCCATCTCCGGCACGCCCAGCGGTTTGACCTCATTCTGCGGCATGGTGCCCCTCCTCCTTTTTGGGTGGGAGCCTAGAGCAATTTCACAGGCATAGGATAGGGGTTTTCTGCGCAGAGCCGGTTCGTGAAGCGCGCAGCAACTTACCGCGCCGCATCCGGGTTGAGCCGCAGCACCGCGAGGTTGAGCATGCCCGCCACGCTGACCCATGTGAGATAGGGCACAAAGAGCAGCCCCGCGATCCAGTCCACCGACCAGAGCGCCACCAGCGTCACCGCCACCGAAGCCCAGAGCGCACAGAGCACGACCAGCCCCAATTTCATCCGTTGCAGCCCGAAAAACACCGGCGTCCAGAGACCGTTGAGCGCGATTTGCAGCGACCAGAGCGCCATCGCAATGCCATTGCCGGGGCTGACGGCCACCCGCGCCCCTGCCGCCGCCATACAGATATAGAGTGTGGTCCAGGCCACCGGAAACAGCCAGTTGGGCGGCGTCCACCACGGCTTTTTCAGCCGCGCATACCAGTCACCCGGCGGAAACAGCCCGCCGGTCGAGCCTGCCGCGAAACACGCCGCCAGAAAAATCCCGAAGGTGATCCATATCATGCGACCTCTCTAACCCGCCCGGCATCCCGGCTCAAGCCTGACTCGCGCTCGATATCCTGCGCTTTAAGACGCGCGAGCGCCTCATAGAGCGTATCGCTCCAATCGGCGGCGCGGGGGGCATCCTGTGCGGCGGCGCGCACCAGAAATTCGGTCTCGGGCAACGAGCGGGCATAGATCATGGGCGAGCGGGGCAGGATCACGCTGCCCCCCGCCCGCAGCATGGCCAGCATCAGCCAACCCAATTTTTGCCTGCCATTTGTGCGGGCGCGGCGCGTGATGCTGTCATGACCCGCGCTGCGCACCTGTGCCCCGATCCCGGCATAGATATAGCGCGCGGCATAAATTCCGGGCCGCGCCGACAGCGGCAGCGCGGCAATCCCCGCCTCGGACCGGGCATAGAGCGTGTCGGCCTCCATCAGCAAGCGACGCACCATGCGCCGCACCTCAGCCGAAGCGGACGGTGCCCGCAGAAAGGCCTCCGATGTCATACCCGCCTCGGAGAGCCAGTCGAGCGGCAGGTAAAGCCGCCCCTCGCGGGCATCCTCGCCCACATCGCGGGCGATATTGGTCAATTGCATCGCCACACCCAGATCACAGGCCCGCGCCAGCGCATCGCGTTCGCGCACCCGCATGAGCACGCACATCATCGCCCCCACCGCAGAGGCCACGCGCGCCGAATAGGCCCGCAACTCCGACAACGTCGTGTAGCGGCGCTCTTCGGCGTCCCATGCCAGCCCTTCCAGCAACGCTTCGGGCAGGGCGCGCGGCATGTCGAACTCTTCGATGATGGCGGCAAAGGCGCGGTCAGCGGGCGCATTGCGCGGCCGTCCGGCATAGGCCAGATCCAGCCGCTCGTGCAGCGCCAGCACCGCCGCCGCCTTTTCTCTATTCTCATCCACCGCGTCATCCGCCAGACGGCAAAAGGCATAGAGCGCCAGCGCCGGATCACGCACGCTGCGCGGCAAGAGCTTGGACGCGGCATGGAACGACCGTGACCCATGGCGGATCGCCTCGCTGCAATGCACCAGATCCTGCGGCGCGATCAAGGCAGCACCCCGACCGGCACCGCGTCAGGCACCAGTTGCGCCAGAACTTCGGCGCTGGAAATCACCCCCGGAAGCCCCGCGCCCGGATGCGTGCCCGCCCCCACCAGATAGAGGCCACGCACCTCTTCGCTGACGTTATGGGGCCGGAACCACGCGCTTTGCAGAATGCGCGGCTCGATGGAAAAACCAGCGCCATGCGGGCTGAGGTATCGGTCACGAAAGGTCTCGGGCGTGAACACCTCAGAGGCCGACAGATGCGCCCCAAGCCCCGGAAGCAACTGATCTTCAAGAACCTTTTGCACCTTTTTGCGATAGGGCTCGGCCTCGGCCGCCCAATCCACCGGATCGGCATGGCCCAGATGCGGCACCGGGCTGAGCGCGTAGAACGTATCGCCCCCCGCAGGCGCCACGCCCGGATCGGTGACAGAGGGGCGATGCACATAGAGGCTCATGTCATCGGCCAGAACCCCGCGGCGAAAGATGTCGCGCACCAGCCCCTTGTAACGGGGACCGTTGAGAATGGTGTGATGGCCCGCATCCGGCCACATCTCGCACGTGCCTTGCGTCCCGAAATACCAAACGAACAGGCTCATCGACCAGCGCGACCGCTTGAGCCGCGCCGTGGTCCAGCGCCGTTTTGTGTGATTGCGCAAGAGGTGATCATAGGTATGGCCCGCATCGGCGTTGGAGATCACGATATCGGCGCTGATCCCCTCGCCCCCGGTCAGGCGCACGCCTGTGGCACGGCCCGCCGTGATCACGATTTCATCGACCTCGGCCCCCTGCCGGATCATTCCGCCCTGCCCCTCGATCACGCGGACCATGGCGCGGGCGATGGCATCGACACCACCAATGGCATAATGCACCCCAAACGCCGCCTCCAGATGGCTCACGAGCGCATACATCGACGTGACATTGAAGGGATCACCGCCGATAAACAGCGGATGAAACGACAGCGCCATGCGCAGGCGTTCGTCCTTCATCCGGCCTGCGGCATGGGCATAAACCGACCGATCCGCCCGCAACCATGCGAATTTCGGCAAGACCTTGATCAGATCGACCAAGCGGTGCATCGACCGCCGCCCCAGATCCTCGAACCCGAACCAATACCGCGCCTCGCTGTCCTTGACGAAGCGGTCGTAGCCCGCCAGATCACCCGGCGAGAGGCGGGATACCTCGGCGCGCATCGCGTCCCGGTCTTGCCGCGCGGTAAAGGTAGAACCATCCGGCCAGCGGATTTCGTAGAACGGATCAAGCGCCCGCAAATCGACATCGGCGTCGAAATCCCGCCCGCAGGCGGCCCAGAGATCGCGGAAAAGCTGCGGCACGGTCACGATGGTCGGCCCCAGATCGAACCTGTGCCCGTCCCGCGTGATACTGGACCCGCGCCCACCGGGGCTGTCCAGCCGGTCCAGAACCGTGACCCGGTATCCTTTTGCTCCCAGACGCATGGCCGAGGCCAGACCGCCAAGTCCCGCCCCAATGACCAGCGCATGCGGGGCATCGGCGCGTGTGGCCTGTTCAATCAGGCGCGGATCGACTCTTGTCAACATGGGTTTAGACTACAGGTGTCTAGTTTAATTGACAATCCTTTCTCGCAGCTCTTTTCTTGGGGCAAAAAGCGTGTCAAACTTATCTGACAGTCCCTCAAGGAGCGGTGCCATTCAAACCGTCAGCCTCAGTTTCTTTCGCTTCTCCCGCGGTATCGACCGGCTTTGGGCGCTGACGATGATGGGCGCGGCACGGGTCATGTTGCCGCGCGTGCCGGGGATCGGCTTTTGGAAACTGCTGGGGTCTGGCACTGGCGAGGGGTTTACCCCTATCCCCAACACCGGGGTTTACGCCATTCTCGCAGTCTGGCCCGATGCCGCCACGGCGCGCGCGCAGACCATGGGCGCCGGCGTCTTTCGCCGCTATCTCGCCCACGCCAGCGAAAGCTGGACACTCTTTCTCGCGCCCACATCCGTGCGCGGGCAATGGGCGGGCGCTACCCCATTTGAAATCACCACATCCGAGAACCAAGGCCCCCTTGCCGCGCTCACCCGCGCCAGCGTGCGCCCGCACAAGGCGCTGCAATTCTGGCGCTGCGTGCCGGATATCAGCGCGGTGATCGGTGCCGATCCCAATGTCGCCTTCAAGATCGGCGTGGGCGAGGTGCCGCTCCTGCATCAGGTGACATTCTCGATCTGGCCTGACAGCCGCAGCATGGCCGAATTTGCCCGCCACGACGGTCCACATGCTCGCGCCATCGCCGCCGTGCGCGACGGCGACTGGTTCCGCGAGGAACTCTACGCCCGGTTTCGCGTCATCGGCGAACAGGGCACATGGGGCGGCAGCAGCCCGCTCGACCACATCAAGGAAGCCCAATGACCGCAGCCTTTCCATTTTCCGCCATCGTTGGTCAGGACGACATGAAACGCGCCATGATCCTTACGGCGATCGAACCGGGGCTTGGCGGCGTGCTGGTGTTCGGCGACCGGGGCACCGGCAAATCCACCGCCGTGCGCGCGCTGGCCGCCCTCTTGCCCCCCATCCGCATGATCGAGGGCAGCCCGATCAACGCCGAACGCCCCGAGGATACGCCCGACTGGTCCACCGCGCCCCTAGGCGAGATGGTCGAACGGCCGACGCCTGTGGTCGATCTGCCCCTTGGCGTGACCGAAGACCGCGTGACCGGCGCGCTCGATATCGAGCGGGCGCTGACCTTGGGCGAAAAGGCCTTTCAACCCGGCCTTCTGGCGCGGGCCAACCGCGGCTATCTCTATATCGACGAGGTCAATCTTCTCGAGGATCACATCGTCGATCTCTTGCTCGATGTCGCCCAATCCGGCGAAAACGTGGTCGAGCGTGAGGGTCTCTCGATCCGCCACGCGGCGCGCTTCGTGCTGGTGGGCTCCGGCAACCCCGAAGAGGGCGAATTGCGCCCGCAACTGCTGGACCGTTTTGGTCTTTCGGTCGAGGTACGCTCGCCCCAGAATATCGAAGAGCGGATCGAGGTCATCCGCCGCCGCGATGCCTATGAGCGCGACACATCCGCCTTCATGGCAATATGGCAGGCCGAGGATAGCCTCATCCGCGAGCGGATTTTGACGGCCCGCCGCGCCCTGCGCGATGTTGAGGCGCCCGACACTGTATTGCGCGACTGCGCCACGCTCTGCATCGCCATCGGTGCCGACGGACTGCGCGGCGAGTTGACGCTGTTGCGCGCCGCTCGCGCGCTTGCGGCCTATGAGGGGGATGCCGCCGTGACCCGCGACCACCTGACCCAAGTGGCCCCACTGGCACTCAGCCACCGGCTGCGCCGCGATCCGCTGGACGAGGCGGGCAGCGCCACCCGCATCACCCGCGCCATGACCGAGGTCTGGGGATGACGCCCAGCCCCGCATGGGCGCGCGCCCTGCGGGCGCTCACCCTTCTGGCGATTGATCCCGAGGGCCTGCGCGGCCTGACCCTGCGGGCCCGTGCGGGCCCCGTGCGCCAAGCCTTCGATGCCGCCCTCGCGCGCCTGCCCGGCCCCGCCCGGCGCATCCACCCCGATCTCAGCGACACACAGCTTTTTGGCGGTGCGGACATCGCCGCCACCCTTACCGCCGGGCGGCTGATCCGCAGCGCCGGACTGGCGGAAACCCCGGCGCGGCTGGTGTTGACCATGGCAGAGCGCACGCCGCCCGCCCTCGCGGCGCGACTGGCACAACTGCTGGACCAGAGCCCGGAGCATACACTTGTGCTCTTTGACGAGGGGATCGACGCCGAGGAAGCGGCCCCGCAGACCCTCTGCGAACGGCTGGCGCTCCATGTCACGCTCGACGATATCCGCCATGACGCGGCCCCCGCCCTCATGCCCGCCGCCGCCGATCTGGCAGGGGCGCGCGCGCGTCTTGGCAACGTCACCCATACGCCCGAGGATATCGCCACGCTGACGGCGCTGGCCGCCAGTTTCGGCATCGACAGCCTGCGCGCGCCGTGGCTCGCGCTGCGCGCGGCCCGCGCCCTGGCGGCGCTCGCGGCACATGCGCAGGTGACAAAAGACGATCTGCGCGAGGCGGCAGAGCTGGTCTATCCCGCCCGTGCCACGCAACTGCCGCAAGAGCCAGAGCCAGAGCAGCCCGACAGCGCGCCCGAACCCGAAGAGCAGCACCAGAGCGAGACGCCCGACATCCCCGATGAGTTGCTCGTCGCGGCGGTGGCCGCCCTCCTGCCGCCCGCGCTGCTGGATCAACTGGCCCAACGCGGCACAACGCAGCGCGCCGCAGGTTCGGGGGCCGGTGCCCGGCGCAAGGCGCATCAGCGCGGCCGCCCCCTACCCGCGCGGCAAGGTGCCTCGGACGGGCGCGGGCGCATCGACCTCATCTCCACCCTGCGCGCCGCCGCCCCCTGGCAACCGTTGCGCCGCCGCACCCGCCCCGATGCACCGGGGGTGATCCTGCACCCCTCCGACATTCACCTCAAACGCTATGAGGATCGCGCCGACCGGCTGGTGATCTTCGCGGTTGATGCCTCTGGCTCTTCGGCGCTGGCACGTCTGGCCGAGGCCAAAGGTGCCGTCGAGCTTTTGCTGGCCGAGGCCTATTCCCGGCGTGATCAGGTGGCGCTCATCGCCTTTCGCG
>JBLRXE010000102.1:0-7610 GCA_047920895.1 Roseovarius sp. | reverse complement strand
TAGTCGAATGCCAGCTCCGTGTTGGTGCAATAACAAATCGGGCAGCGATAGGCCGCATGACGTTGATCTGGTGATGTGTCGCCCGTCACCACCCCGACACGCAGGCCAAGGGCAGCGTAGAACGGCCCAAGCGTTTCGGCATCGCGCGCGGCAAGATAATCATTGACCGTGACCACATGCACCAGCGTGCCGCCAAGTGCCTGCCAGGCGGCGGCAAGCCCCGCAACAAGCGTCTTGCCCTCCCCCGTGGCCATCTCGGCGACGCGCCCGGACGTCACGACCGCCGCACCGATCAGTTGCACATCATGGGCACGAAGCCCGAGAGTGCGCCGGCCCACTTCCCGCAACAAAGCCATGTCGGCACCCGACGGGCGTGCAGGCCGGCGCCCCGGAACAAGCCGCTGTCGAAGCTCCGCGATCCGTTGCTCAAGCTGCTCCCCGGACAGGTCACGCAAAATCTGTTCCTGTTCTTCGGCGGCACGGGTCATCGCATCGGCCCGCGCCATTGTGCGGGGACGCAGCCGACGCGTGACCTTGCCCTTGATGGCCCAGACGAAACGGTGCAGGGCGCTTTCTTCCGATCGTTCGCGGGCCCGCATACCGAATATGGGCGGCACCGACGGCCCCGTGTGACAGGAGGGATCAGACATCGAACTGCCTCAGGAACACCTCCCGCACGCTGCGGAGAAACTGCACGCCAAGCGGCGCCGGCGTGTGGCGGAAACGGACGATCGCGCGTTCTTCCGGTCGCCAGTGGGCGCCATCCTCCAGAACTTCGACCTCGACTTCAAAATGATTGTTCAGGGGCCGCGCGGCCCCGGTCTCGGCCTGCGGATCGAGCAACACCGGCCCGCCCCCGGCAGGACCGAGCACAGAGCTGGTCAGACGCTCGATCGCAGCCGGCGTGACATGGCCGACCCGACCGGGAACCTGCACGGCCAACGCGCTTGCGAACCGCAGATCAACCGAACGGGTATCGTCGGAAACATCGGTTATCCGCTCTTGCGGCACCACAACCCGGAGCCGTCTTGGCGCTTCGGACAGCACATAGCCGATCAACATGCCCTCCGGCACGAGCCGCCCCACAAGCGCGTCGCGGTTTCCCGGCAAAACGAACGCACCCGCCTGACGTGCCAAGATCGTCAAGAGGCGATCACGCTCGCGCCAGAACTCCAGCGAGGCGCGCGTCCTGGCAAGCTGTTCGGCTACGATCCGGGACTGCCCCGGATCACGCAGGTTCAGCAGATCGAACCGTGCCCGGAACTCTTTTTCCTGTGCTTCAAGCAAGCGGATCTGCGATGCAACCTTGAGATCGGAAAGCGTGGCCAGTGGCTCTCCGGCCTCGACCCGTTCGCCGGGCGCAACGTGAAGCACCGAAACGAATCCGCCATTGCTGGCGACGACCCGTCCTTCCGCCGGAACCCAGACAACACCGTGACTGACCGTCGCATGAGGCGCCGGCACGAGGAACAGAAATGCGCCAAGAATGGCAAGCACGCCAAGCGTTACCGCCTTCGCGCGGCCCTGCCGTTCGGCCAGACGCCGAGACTGGAAAACAAAGCGAAAGCCCTTCCAAAGCGGCATCACGATGGTGAGAAAGACCGACAGCAATGCCAGCACCACGCCGATGAAAAAGAACTTTGAGGCCACCCAGAGGCTGATCCCGATCATGATCACGATGCGGTAGAAAAAGGAAAGCACCCCATAACCGACCAGCCATTTGCGCTCGCCTTGCGCCGTGACCGGACTTTCGGCATCGGTTTTTCCAAACCCGTAGCGCAGGACCAGATATTGAAGATACTTGTTCGACCGGGTGCCGAGATTTGGCATGTCGATCGCATCGCACAGCACATAATAGCCGTCAAAGCGCAGCAGCGGGTTGCCATTGAACAGCACTGTGGACACACCGCCAATCAACATCACGTTAAAGGCCGCCGCGCGCAGCAAACCGGGCTCGGCCATGCTCCAGACAATCATCGCCGCCGAGGCAAGGGCCAACTCGACCATGATGCCGATACCGCCCACGACCGCCCGACGTCGGCGCTGCCGAAAGGCGGATGCCGCCGACGCATCGACATAGGGCACCGGCATGAACACCAGAAACATGATCCCCATCTCATGCACCTGTCCGCCCCAGGCCTTGACCGCGAAACCATGGCCCAGTTCGTGCAACCCCTTCATCAGCGGATAGAGCACGAGGAAAAAAACAAGCGTGCTCATGCTGATCACCCGGTCAAAGACATTGTGGGTCAACACGTCCCATTGGCTTATCATCAGCACAGCACCATATGCGACAAGGCACGCCCAAACGATGAATCCAAACGGCGTGAAAAGCCATCGCATCATCGGCATCCAGCGCGTCAGGAACGCATCCGGATCAATCAGCGGAAATCGCAAGGCCAGAGGATTTCGCACCCGGCTCATTATCGTGCGGCGGGCCTGACTGCGCGCGCGCTCGGTCAATTCGGTCAGGTCCGGCAGGATCTCACCGCCCAGCATATCCGAGCGGTGTAACTGCGCAAGAAACAGGATCACCTCGTCCTGGCCCAGATGATCACGCCCGACATGACGTCCAACGGACTCCCAGACTTCGGCCACGGTGCGGCGCCCGTCGAGACCGCTGATAAAGTGATAAGCGGCGGGGGTGACGCGAAAATGGCTTCCGGTCTGATCATCCTGAAGCACATGCCAGACATCCCCGCGCACAACATGCCGATGCACCGTCACATGGCGGCGCAAACGCGGCCGCAGATCCTTGACCCGGAACCAGTGCTCGCTGAAATACGACCCGGCCATGCTGCGCCTCAAGGCATCCAGGACCAGGCTGCCATGCGCAGCCAGTCCCGGAATTGCCGGGTCCAGACCCAGGCGAGCGACGCCTCGCCCGCGTCGATCTTGCCGATACCGCGCATGCCGGGCCTCAGCCCCTCGTAACGGTGGTCAATCGACCCCTCGACGCGGAAAACGGTGCGGCCCTCGCGCGCGGTAGCCACAGGGGTGATCGTGCTGACGGTGAACCCTTGCGGCGCGCCCGGCAACGACGTTGACAGGAAATTGCCGCTCATTCCCGGCATGACCTGCCCGATCTGGGCCTCATCGACATCGAGGATCAGCCGATAATCGTCAAGGGGCGCGATCCGGAAAAGCTCCTCACCGCGCAGGACGGCAGCGCCGATCGACTGGCTGAGATCGCCCGCCACAATCACCCCGCCGATCGGCGCATGAAGCTGCGCCTGCGCCAGTTCCGCATCAATGAGTTGCAGCCGGATCTCGGCCTGCTCAAGCTGCGCCTGCAGGATGTTGAGCTGACCGATGTCCCTTGCCCCGAGCGCGCGGTCGTATTCGAAACGCCGTTGCAACCGCTCCGACTGCCAGAAGAGAGCTTCCAGCGCGCGCTCCCTGTCATCAAGAGCGGCAACAAGATCGCCCTCCGCCACAGTATCACCGGCACGCCGGGGCGCCTCGACGATGAACCCGTCATACGGGGCGACAAGCGCCCGCTGCACCGCCGCCTCGACCGCCGCGTCGGCGGTGATCTCGTAGGTGGTCTGAATCGTCATCACCGCCGCCACCACGCCGGACGCCGTCAGCCCAACGAGCTTGGCCCCGAGATGCGACCGTCCAAGCAGGCCGCGCGCCATCCGCCCGAGTGCCAGAAAATTCTGTGCCACGATGTTCCGGTCCACCTCGCGCCGCAGCAACAGGACCGGGCCGGCAAAGGCCGCAACCGCATTCAGCGCGTCGATATCACGCTGGGAAAAGCCGTCCTGCGCCGACGCTTCGCACAAAAGCGCGCCAACGACGGCATCGTCGCGGACAAGCGGCATGGTCAGAATGGCGGGACTGCCGGTTTCGCGCATCAACGCGTCATGCGCACGGCGCAGCGTATCATCCTCGTGACCAGCGGCCGGGTGCAGAACGGCTCGCTCCTGATCCATGGCTTCTTCCATCGCCGCCTCGGTCAGCCGCACCAGCGTCATGCGGTGACCAAAGCCCGCGCTGTTCGAGATCGCCGCCACACGCACCGCGCCGCGCCGGGCAAATCCGATCGCCACCCGTTCGAGACCAAAACGCGCCGCAAGCCGGGTCACCAGTGTTTGCGCGGCAGCATCAAATCTGTCCGGGCCAACCATGTCGGCGACGCCTTCCAGAGCAAGCCGCGAGGTGGTTTCTGCCCCTCCATTGCCGACATTCACCTGCTGCCGCAGAAAATCCCGCAACCAGCCAAGCGCCCATTGCAGGTTGCGCATCGCCTCGTTGACCCCGGCCTGCTGGTCGGTCATCAGCGATATCGCGACAGCCCCGTGCACAAAATCTCCCAACACCAGCGGATAGGCGAGATGGCAGCCGCCGCGCAGACTGCCATCAGCGGCCTGCGGCAAGGATACGAGCCCGCGACGCGCCTCGACAGCTTCGCGCGCAAGTTGCACAAGATCTGCGTGATCCGGCCCCGTCTGTGGCCAAGTAGCCGTGACACGGTAGCCCGCATCGCCAATCCGATCGTAGATAAGGGCTTCGCGCACCGGACCGATCCGGGCACAGGCCAGTTCAAGCCACGGGCCACGCACCTCTGCCGCATCCCCGGCCGCCACCAGCCTGGCCCAAATTTCCGACAGCATATGACCCGGTTGGACGACAGTATTCATCGCAACATTCTAGACAGTCCCGGCCCCGCCAACGCCTGTTCAGCCTGCATCCTTGCCCACGCTCCGTGCGCCCTGTCCACCCTTGCTGATCGACCAATCCTGATCCAGCCCCATCTCGACGATGATCGCCGCTTCGGTGACCTGCGCCAAGTCCGCATCGGTCTCAAAGTCTGTCATTTGACCACTGACATCATCGAAGGCAAAGATGATCCGCTCATTTTCTCGTGGCAGCGCAGCGGCGTCAAAATCCTGCACCACCTCGTCCCATTGCGACGGACCACCCTTGTTCCCCGGATTGCCCGGCGTGTCGGGAATATCGTCATTCACCGGCGGATTACCCGGCGGCTGCGGATCGACACCGTTTCCGACGCCGTTATTGCCCTTGGCCCCCGTGGGCGTCTTGCCGGGCCGGTCGTCCGGATCGGGGTCCGGCTGCGGATCGGGCGTCGGGATCATCCCGCCACCGATGCCGATATCATGACGCGCCAGCGCAGTATCCCCGTCCCCATCAATGGCCAGCAACTCGAAGGTGAAGTTGCGCTGAAGGGCGTCACCAAGCCCATCCTCGGCCGCAAAGGTCCAGCGCCCGTCGGCATGCACCGTCAGCACCCCGAGCACCGTGCCGGTGGCATCGCGGACCGTGATTGCGTCGTCAAGCGCGTAGAGGCTGTCCCCGATACGCACCGCAACGGTGGCACCGTCGGCCCCCTCGCGCAGCGTCCAAAGGCCGGACAGCGTCTCGCCCGGCATGACACCATCAAACCAGGGGGTTTCATCCTGCTGTGCCGGGCGGATGGCAACCTCGGGCCGGTCATCGAGAACGATGACATCCAGCGTGGCCTGCACCATGCCTTCGGCTAGGTCCTCGGCGCGCACCGTGATCCCGGATATGCGCACAACATCGACATTCGGTGTATCTTCATGTGCGAGCGCGGCCAGAAGTGTTACGGCGACGACCACATCCGTGGTTTCGCCAGCCAGGATCGTCTGCCCGCCCACAAGCGCCAGCCGCAGCACCGCAACGCCATCGCCGGTCGCAGCCACAAGCACACGCCCGTCCTCCTGCACCGTCCAATCGAGCGCGGCCGCCGCATCCAGCCCTGTCACCGTGATCCCCGACATATCGGCATCAAACACGATCCGGTCGATGCCGCCCGCAGCCGTCAGCTGCACCGTGGCAATCGCATCGCCCCCGACATCAAGGTCGCTCTCGCGCAGGATCACGGCATCGCCGGTCGCCTCCGGGTCAGGGAAGAACAGCGGCGGCCTGCCGCCCGGCGTGCTGCCATGGATGGTCGTGATCTTGTCAGTATCGTCCTCAGGCCCGCCCGGCCCATCGTAGAGGCCACGGCCGTTGCCCGGTTGCGGATCACGCGGCGCACCCGTCTGGTCCTGCCAGGCGGCATCACGCTGGGTCACAAGGGCCGGTTCGTCATCCGGCGACGGCAAGGTCATGTCGGCCCCGCCCGCCGCGGCCAGATCGGTCAGGAAGTCTATGACATGCGGCGAAGGCACGCGATAGATCGTCGGCAGGCCGAATTGCGCGAATGGCACGATGAAGCTGTTGAACTCGCCCGTCCAATCGAACATCCGGTCAAAGCCGGAATTGGCAATCAAGACGTCGCGCCCGGCTCCGCCCACCAGAAAATCGCCCCAGGCCGCAGGGTCGGCATCGGTGTTGGCCCCGCCATTGGTGCCAAGGTAATCGTCACCTTGCAGATAGTCATCACCGGCCCCGCCGAACAGCCGGTCGTGCCCGGTGCCGCCGACAAGCCAATCGTTGCCGGTGCCGCCAAAGATATTGTCCTTGCCGTCCTCCACGATCGCGCCCGTTGCGTCAAAGGTCGCAAAGTTGAGGAAGAACCCGTCAATTCTGGCCAGCGGATTCTCGGGATCGTAGAACTCCAGAATGCCCGTCTCGGGATCATAGGCGATGGGCGGCGTGTCGGTCAGCGCCCTTGTGTCGTAATAGAAGGGCGCCAACGCCTCGGCCCCCGACATCGCATCATCACCATAGCCGCCGTGCATCCAATCATCGCCAAGGCCGCCATACATCACGTCGTGATAGCCCCTGATCGAGAATGGCAGCGACAGAAGGTCCGCACCCTCCAGCCGGTCAAGCTGCATCGTCTCGGGTTGCAGGATCACGGCGGTCTTTTTCAGGCGCCCCTCAATATCCACCACCGCGGCGGTGAACGGACCGGGCAGGCCAATCGTGGTCTGCTGTGTCGGGGCCAGCCCATAGAGCGTCTCTCCCACGCCATTGCGCGCGGTGAGGATCAGCCCGTCATCCCCCAGCATCCCGTCTTCACCAGAGCCGCCAAACATCTTGTCATGCCCAGCCCCGCCAATCAGATCGTCATCATGGCCGTTGCCATAAAGCACGTCATTGCCGGTCATGCCGTGGATCGTATCGTCGCCCATCCCGCCATAGATGAGGTCCGAGCCGCCGATGTCCTCGGGGGCCCCGCCGATGGTGTAATCCAACAACTCGTAACCGCGCACGACGATGTGCAGACGCATATCCTCGGGCAGGTCATCGGTATAGGTGTCATGGGCAAAGCTGCGATAGCGGCCGTCTTGCCCGACGATCCGGTAGATATTGCCGTTGTCGCCAAGGATCATATCGGCATCACGCGCGTGCCCGATCGCCGAGAAATCCCCCACCTCATTCGCGCCGATATGATTGCCCGAACCGCCAAAGATGATGTCTTCGCCGTCCTGCCGCTGCTCCGGTGTTGTCAGGCTGAACAGCGACGAACTGCCGCCGATGATGTCATCCTGCCCGAGGTTGCCAAAGATGACGTCGGCCCCGCCGCCGCCCTCGATGTAATCATCACCATCCGTCTCGGCATCGCGGGACGCCTCCAGGATCAGCAATCCACCCGTCCCACGCCAGGCCCCGACGCGCACGCCAGTCTCAAGCGCAGGGCGGATAGAGCCGTCGCCTTGAATGACATCGTC
>JBLRXE010000101.1:0-7618 GCA_047920895.1 Roseovarius sp. | reverse complement strand
ACCGCCGATCAGGTCCTGCACATAGACATCGCGGCCCTTGAGATAGGTCAGCATGTCAGCATAGAGCGCCTCGAACCCTTCGGGTGACATCGCGGCATTGTTTTCCCACCAGATCGTATCGGCGACGCTGTCGGTCTTGACGACATGCTTGTCCTTGGGCGACCGTCCGGTGAATTTTCCGGTGGTGACAAGCAGCGTGCCACCCTGTCCCAACGTGCCCTCGCCGTTCTTCAATGCCGCCTCGATCAATGCCGGTTCGATGAGGTTATAATGGACATTGGCCAGCCCCATTATGCCTTGATCCTCGAGCTGGAAGCTCGGGTTCACCCGTCCGAATGTCATTGTGTTAAGCTCCTGTTCGCCAGATCCGCGCCTATGCTGTCGGATCGTTCAGGGCGCCGCCTGTGCGGCGTCGGTCGGGCAGCATGCCCGGCTGGGCGGCTCTTAACATGAAGCTCGCGCGAAATAACAGGGCGGATTCATGAGGTTAGCGCAATCAGTCGCAGGTTAGCGCAACCATGTATATGTTGGCGCAAACATCACACGCCCAGAACGTGTAAAGTGAGTTAATTTAGCCATTATCAAGAAATTTCTGTGTCAATTGAGCCTGATGACCCGACTGATTCGCAGATTTGAATTGATAAGGCGACCGGAAACAGAGCATAGTGAAAGAAAAAATACAGGCAGTCCGAGCAGTAAAAGGAATAGAGCTATGTCCAGAATCGCCCTTGTGGACGATGACAGGAATATTCTGACATCCGTATCCATGACACTCGAGGCCGAAGGCTTTGAGGTCGAAACCTATAATGATGGCCAGCAGGCCTTTGACGCCTTCAGCAAGAAATTACCCGATATGGCCGTGCTCGACATCAAGATGCCGCGCATGGATGGCATGGACCTGTTGCAGCGATTGCGGCAGAAATCGCAGATGCCCGTGATCTTTCTCACCTCCAAGGATGATGAGATTGACGAGGTGCTTGGCCTGCGCATGGGTGCCGATGATTATGTGAAAAAGCCGTTTTCGCAGCGCTTGCTGGTCGAACGTATCCGCGCGCTCTTGCGGCGTCAGGATGCCGCCAACGGTCATGTCGTGGTCGAGACCGAAGAGACCAAGGTGATCGAGCGTGGCAATCTGGTGATGGACCCGCTGCGTCATTCGGTAAGCTGGAAAGGACAGGATGTGTCGCTGACCGTGACCGAATTCCTGCTGCTTCAGGCGCTGGCTGCGCGTCCCGGTTTCGTCAAGAGCCGTGATCAACTGATGGATGTGGCCTATGACGATCAGGTCTATGTGGATGACCGCACCATCGACAGTCACATCAAGCGGTTGCGCAAGAAGCTGCGCATGGTCGATCCCGAGTTTTCGGCGATCGAGACGCTCTATGGTATCGGGTATCGGTATAACGAAGAATAATGGCTCTGGTCGAGCGGATAGGGGTGCGGGACGTGCAGCCGCGAAAGGATAACGACCTTGTCCTTGGCGATGATTTCGTAGCGCCGGATCGTCTGGACGATGGAGGGTTGAATGCCCGCCGCGCCAAGCGCGGATGGTTAAACCTTGGCGAGTCTTCGCTTACCCGCAAGATCATCACCTTCAACCTGATTGCGCTCAATGTGCTGGTTGTGGGCATTCTCTATCTTAACTCATCGCGCGACAACCTTGCGATTCAACGCGCCGACAACCTGATGGTAGAGGTCGCCCTGATCGCCAATGTGATCGAGGCGCGGATGCCTGCGGGCGCGCCTGTCAGTTTCGTCACCGGCGACGGGGTGGACATCGCCACCACGCTCGATCGGCTGCATATCAAGGCCCAAACGGAGGTCTTGTTGTTTGACCGCACCGGCATGTTGGAGGGCCGCAAGCAGGGCGGGTCGGCGCGCCATGACCAGACCGCGCAATTGCCCGCAACGCCGATGACTGATTTCCTCAGCCGGGTTTGGGAGCAGATTTCTGGCCCTTTTTCCGGGCGTGACCAGAGCGCGGCGGGGCGCGGGCTAGAGGATGTGGCACGCGATATGGTTGATCTGGCGGTTGGCGGTGGTGTGCAACTGCGGGCCGCCGAGACCGCGCAGGGGGCTGTGCTGGCCGCGGCTGCGCCGGTCATGCAGGGCAATACCCCCGTCGCCGTGGTGGCGCTGGCCAGCGCCAACGGCGAGATTGACAAACTGGCGCGGGGCGAACGCGAGCGCGTGCTCCAGATGTTTCTGATTGCCACGCTGGTGTCGGTGGGTATCAGCCTGATTCTTGCCTCGACCATCTCCAATCCGCTGGCCGATCTGGCGGCGGCGGCGGAAATCGGGCGCGACCGCAACAAGGGCAAGGGCGCCACGGGCCGAATCCGCATCCCCGACCTGACCGCGCGCCCTGATGAGATCGGCCGCCTCAGTGGCGCGTTGCGTGGCATGGTTTCGGCGCTCTATCACCGGATCGACAGCAACGAACAATTCGCCGCCGACGTGGCGCATGAGATCAAGAATCCGCTGGCCAGTCTGCGCTCGGCGGTGGGCACCATGCGCATCGCCAAGCGCGACGATCAGCGTGAGCGTCTGTTGGAAGTGATCGAACATGATGTGCGCCGTCTGGACCGGCTGGTGAGCGACATTTCCAACGCCTCGCGGCTGGACAGCGAATTGGTCAAGGAAGAGCAAGAAGCGTTCGATCTTCTCAAGATGTTGCAGAACCTCGGGAATTATCTGGGCGAAGAGGCGCAGAAGAACGGGATCGAGTTCATCATGGATTTCCCGCCGCAGCCCATCGTCATCACCGGGCTTGAGGGGCGGTTGGCGCAGGTCTTTGTCAACCTCATCACCAATGCCATCAGTTTCTGCGAAGAGGGCGACGCGATCCGCGTCTGGGCGCGCAGGCGTGCGAACCGCGTGCTGGTGGTGGTCGAGGATACCGGGCCGGGCATCCCGGAACAGGCGTTGGAAAAGGTGTTCCAGCGGTTCTATTCGCAGCGGCCAGAGGGCGATTTCGGTAATAATTCCGGCCTTGGCCTTGCCATTTCCAAGCAGATCGTCGAGGCGCATGACGGGGTGATCTGGGCCGAGAACATCCGCCCCACCCATGCCGATGCCACCTCTGATCCGCTGGGCGCGCGGTTTGTCGTGGGCCTGCCGGTCTGATCCGGTGACAGGCGCGCCCGCCCCGGCCGACATCATGTTGCACGCCACCTGCGTGGCCCAGTCGGGGCGCGCGGCGCTGATCCGGGGCGCATCGGGGCGCGGCAAATCCGGCCTTGCCCTGCAGCTTCTGGCGCTTGGCGCAGGGTTGGTGGCTGATGACCGCACCCGCCTCTGGGTCAATGCGGGGCGGATCATGGCGGACGCGCCCGACACCATCCGAGGTCAGATCGAGGTGCGCGGCATGGGCATCCTGCGCCTGCCCTGCGTGGGGCCGCAACCGCTCGCCCTGATCGTCGATCTCGACGCCGAGAGCACGGAACGCCTGCCGCCGCTGACCCATGCCGAACTTCTGGGTCATCGGGTGCCGCTCGTAAAAAAAGCCGATCATGCGCATTTTCCGGCGGCGGTTCTGCTATATCTCATGCATGGGACGCTGATCTGAAGGAGCCACGCCATGCCGTCCGAGCCTGAAGCCAGCCCAAGCGCCGCTGAGGTGCGCAATCGCCTCGTGCTGGTCACGGGCCCCTCTGGCGCCGGGCGCAGCACCGCAATCCGTGCGCTTGAGGACATGGGCTATGAGGCGATCGACAACATGCCGCTGTCGCTCTTGCCGCGCCTGCTTGAGGGGCCGCACCCCGACAAGCCGCTGGCGCTTGGCATCGACGTGCGCAACCGGGATTTCTCGACCAATGCGCTGATCGAGGTGATCGACCGCAGCGATTGGCACCCCGGCGTGCCCTTGCAGGTGCTCTATCTGGATTGCCGGGTCGAGATCCTGCAACGGCGATTTTCGGAAACGCGCAGACGGCATCCGCTGGCCCCGGTCGAGAGCGCTGAGGCCGGGATCACGCGCGAATTCGATCTGCTGTTGCCGGTGCGCGCCCGTGCCGACCTCCTGATCGACACCTCTGACATGACGCCGCAAGACCTGCGCGCCGAGTTGGGGCGGTGGTATGGTCCGGGCGATGCCGAGAGTCTTGCGGTCTCGGTGCAATCGTTTTCCTACAAGCGCGGCTTGCCGCGCGGGCTCGATATGGCGTTCGACTGCCGTTTCCTGCGCAATCCCCATTGGCAGCCGGATCTGCGGGCCCTTGACGGGCGCGCGCCCGCGGTGGCCGCGCATATCGCGGGCGATCCGCTCTTTGCAGAGTTCCGCCGCCGTGTGACGGAGATGGTCGAACTCTTGCTTCCGGCCTATGAGACCGAGGGCAAGGCCTATCTCTCGATCGGGTTCGGGTGCACCGGCGGGCAGCATCGCAGCGTGGCCATGGCAGAAACTTTGGGTGCGACCCTTGCGAAGGATGGCTGGCAAGTGTCAATAAGGCATCGGGAACTGGAGCGGCGCAGCGGGGCAGAGGCCCCCGGCCCCGCCTCTGAGGTCTGAGGAGTAGGACTGTCTTGATCGGGATCGTGATCGTGGCGCATGGCGGGCTGGCCAATGAGTATCTCCGGGCCGTCGAGCATGTGGTCGGCGCCCAGGTCGGTGTCGTGGCGATTTCCATCGAGAGCGACCATGACCGCGCCGCAAAGCAGAACGAGATCTGCGCCGCCGCCGATGCGGTCGATACCGGCGGCGGTGTGGTGCTGGTGACCGACATCTTTGGCGGATCACCGTCGAACCTGTCGCTGCGCGCCTGCCGCCCCAATGACCGGCGCATTCTCTATGGGGCCAACCTGCCGATGCTGATCAAGCTGGCCAAGAGCCGACACATGGCGCTACCCGATGCGGTGCGCGCAGCCCTTGAGGCCGGGCGCAAATATATCGACAGCCACAATGTATCGGAAGAGTGAGGAGGTGAGGGTGAGCATGGACAAGGTGACGCGCCGGATGGAGATCGTCAACGAAAAGGGGCTGCATGCAAGGGCCGCCGCCAAATTGGTCGAGGTGGTCGAGGGTTTTGACGCCCGCGCCGAGGTCTCTTGCAACGGGCAATCCGCCTCGGGCGACAGCATCATGGGGCTTTTGATGTTGGCAGCAGCCAAAGGAACCACTATTGACGTCGAAATCGTCGGGCCGGATGCGACCCCTCTGGCCGAGGCGGTTGCGGCACTGGTTGCGGACAGATTTGGCGAGAGCATGTAGGCGCGCGGGATCATACGGCGGTGACATGAGCGGGACAGGAACAAAGCAGTGAACACCAAGGCGCAGCCAGAGTCCGGCACAGAGACGGGCGACACCGTTCTTTTTACCAAATACGACCGCCGCAGCCTGACTTATGCCAACAGTTTCGACAGCGGGATGACCTCTCTTGCCATCCGCGTGATGGAGTGGATGACCGGCAAGATCACCATCCTGCGCATGATCCGCAAATTCGAGAAACGTGGCGCGCCGACCGGGCAGGCGTTCTGGCGCGCGGCGCTGGATACGATGGGTATTCCGCTGCTGACACCGGATGACGAATTGGCGCATATCCCGCTGGAGGGGCCTGTGGTGGTGGTCGCCAATCATCCGCATGGTCTGGTGGACGGGATGATCCTGGCCGATCTGATCGGCCGGCGACGCAGCGATTACAAGATCCTCACGCGCGCGCTCTTGACCGGGATTGACGAGGTGGCGGCCTCTTACATGATCTCCGTGCCCTTTCCGCATGAACCCGATGCACAGCGCAAATCGGTCGAGATGCGGGCCAAGGCGATGGCGCATCTCAAGGAGGGCGGGGTGATCAGCGTGTTTCCCTCGGGCGTCGTGGCCTCGAGCGATACGATGTTTGGTCCGGTGATCGAGCGCGAGTGGAATGTGTTTACCGCGCAGATGATCCGCCGGTCGGGTGCGCGCGTGGTGCCGGTCTATTTCCCCGGCAACAATTCCCGCTGGTATCAGATGGCCAACCGGATTTCGGCGACGTTGCGGCAGGGGCTCTTGCTGCATGAGGTGGTCAAGAGCTGCAACCGCCCGCAAAAGCCGGTGGTGGGCGCACCCATCAGCGACGCGCGCATGGCAATGCTGGAAAGCGACCCGCGCGGTTTCATGGAATGGCTGCGTGCCCATACGCTCTCGTTGGGCGGCTGAATGCCGACCTGTGCCGACTGCGCCGAAATCCTGAAAGGATTTCGGACCGATTTCTTTTCAAGAAATCGGTTCCGTCCTGCAAAGGCTCAGCGCGTTGGCACCGGCACGTCGCCGCGATAATCATAGAACCCGCGCCCGGTCTTGCGTCCCAGCCATCCCGCCTCGACATATTTCGTCAAGAGCGGGCAGGGGCGATACTTGGTATCCGCCAGCCCGTCATGCAGCACGTTCATGATCGCCAGACAGGTATCCAGCCCGATGAAATCCGCCAATTCCAGCGGCCCCATCGGATGATTGGCCCCCAGTTTCAGGGATTCGTCGATGGATTTGACGTTTCCGACCCCTTCATAGAGCGTATAGACGGCCTCGTTGATCATCGGCATCAGGATGCGGTTGACGATGAAGGCCGGGAAATCCTCGGCTGAGGCGGCGGTCTTGCCTAGCTTTTCGACCACGGCGAGACAGGCGTTATAGGTGTCCTTGTCCGTGGCGATGCCGCGGATCAGCTCGACCAGTTGCATCACCGGCACCGGGTTCATGAAGTGGAACCCCATGAATTTCTCGGGCCGGTCGGTGCGGCTGGCCAGCCGCGTGATCGAGATCGACGAGGTGTTCGAGGTCAGGATCGTATGCGGCTCCAGATGTGGCAAGAGCTCGTCAAAGATCGCCTGTTTGACCGCCTCACGCTCGGTCGCGGCCTCAATCACCAGATCGGTCTTTCCCAGATCGGTGAGGGTCTGGGTGGTGACGATCCGGGCAAGGGCCGCGTCCATCTCGTCCTGGGCAATCTTGCCCCGGCTGACCTGACGTTCCATGTTCTTGCGAATTCCGGCCATGGCCCGGTCGAGCGCCTCGCCGCTGATGTCGTTGAGCAGCACGTCATAGCCCGCAAGGGCCATGACATGGGCGATGCCATTGCCCATCTGGCCCGCGCCAACCACACCGATTCTCGTGATGTCCATCCGCCCGATCCCTGTCCGATTGCCGCGTCAGCATAGGCCGTGGCAGGCGCAGGCCGCAAGGGCATGAGACAGGTAAAATAATCCGCGAATTGGTCGTTTAGCATTTTAGCAAGAGGAATCGTCCACCCTTTCCATGGGTGAATGGATCAAGGTGGGTAAGATGGGATTTGAACGCTTGGGGAACAGGCCCCTCGACTATCGGCCTGTTCGGTATGATTGCTCCAGACTGGTCTTTCGCGGACCGCAGCGCAGGTTGGTGGGCGAATTCGTGGCCTGCCTTGGCGGCACGGAAACCTATGGCACCTTCATCGACCGGCCCTATCCCGATCTGATGGAGCGCGCCTTGGCGCTGCCTTGTGTCAATTTCGGCTGGCCCAATGCCGGTGTCGATGCGTTCCTCAAGGATGAGGGGCTGTTTGACATGGTGTCGCGCGCGCGCGCCGTTGTGTTGCAGGTGGCAGGGCTCTTGCTGCACACGATGCCGCTGATATACAGGTGAACGAGTGCAGCTGCTCGGTGG
>JBLRXE010000100.1:0-7720 GCA_047920895.1 Roseovarius sp. | reverse complement strand
TTCTGCCGCAGTTCGCTCAGCAGGTTGCCACTGTAAAGCGCCAGCCGCAGTTCGGCGCGATTGCGGGTGTTCTCGGTGAACCTATCGGTGAGCAGCCGGTTGGTGGTCAGCACCACCGCCACCGCCACCACAAAGAGCGCAAACAGCACAGCCCGCGCGCGCCACGAAATGGTGCGCATCCGGTTCCTTGCGGTCGAAGAGGCAGCTTTGCTCATACGTCCAGACTATGCCGCGCGGCACCTCTTCTCAAGCGCAAGCGCTCAGGCGCGTTCCAGCGCCCCCACGAGCCCGGCAAAGAGCGCGGCCCCATCGGTGCCCCCCTGCAACGGCTCCGCCATCCGCTCAGGATGCGGCATCATCCCCAGAACGCGCCGGTTCTCGGACAGGATGCCCGCAATGTCGCGCGCCGATCCATTTGGATTGCCGGTGTAGGCAAAGGCCACCCGGTCCTCGCCCTCCAGCCGGTCCAGCGTGGCGGCATCGGCGTAATAATTGCCATCGTGATGCGCAATCGGCACGGTGATCGTGCTGCCCGCCGTATACCCATGGGTAAAGACGCTGTCCGAAGTGGCCACCCGAAGACCGACAGGCTTGCAGACATATTTCAACCCGGCATTGCGCAACAGCGCGCCAGGCAGAAGGCCGGTCTCGGTCAGAATCTGAAATCCGTTGCAGACGCCCAGCACATAGCCGCCCTTGTGCGCATGCGCGATCACCGACCGGCAGATCGGCGAATTGGCGGCAATGGCCCCGCAGCGCAGGTAATCACCATAGGAAAACCCACCCGGCACGCCGACCACATCGACGCCCTGTGGCAGGTCCGTATCCTTGTGCCAGACCATCGACACCCGCGCGCCCGCACGCTCGAACGCCACGGCGAGATCCCGGTCACAGTTCGAGCCGGGAAAGACGATCACGGCGGCATGCATCAGGCCAACTCCACCGAATAGCTCTCGATCACGGTATTCGCGAGCAGCTTTTCACACATCTCGGTCACGGTCGCCCTGGCCTTGGCTGCATCGGTTTCGGCCAGATCAAGCTCGATCACCTTGCCCTGACGCACGCCTTCAACCCCGTCAAAGCCCATCGAACCCAAGGCATGGCGCACCGCCTCGCCCTGTGGATCTAGAACGCCGGATTTCAGCATGACATGCACGCGCGCTTTCATGGGATACCTCTTCAGTTGATCAGTTTGGGCCGCGCCATCGGCGTGCTGCCCTTGGGCATGACCCCAAGGCGCGTGGCAACCTCGGTATAGGCATCCGTCAGACTGCCCAGATCGCGGCGGAACACGTCCTTGTCGAGCTTGCGCCCGGTCTCGATATCCCACAGGCGGCAACTGTCGGGGCTGATCTCGTCCGCCACGATGAGCCGCTGGAAATCACCATCATAGACGCGACCAATCTCGATCTTGAAATCAATCAGCTTGATACCCACCCCGTACATGACACCCGCCATGAAATCATTCACCCTGAGCGCGAGGCTCAGGATGTCGTCCATGTCCTGCTGGCTGGCCCAGCCGAAGGCGGCGATATGTTCCTCTGTCACCAGCGGATCGCCCAGCTTGTCATCCTTGAGACAATATTCCACGATCGGGCGCGGCAATTGCGTGCCCTCCTCGATCCCCAGACGCTTGGCCATGGTGCCCGCGGCATAGTTGCGCACGATCACTTCCAGCGGAATGATCTCGCAGGCGCGCACGAGTTGTTCGCGCATGTTGATGCGCTTGATGAAATGCGTCGGCACGCCGATAGTGTTCAGCCCGGTCATGAAATACTCGGACAGCATG
Organism: Roseovarius sp.; assembly: GCA_047920895.1. Taxonomy (GTDB): domain Bacteria; phylum Pseudomonadota; class Alphaproteobacteria; order Rhodobacterales; family Rhodobacteraceae; genus Roseovarius. Next base: position 5,931 of record JBLRXE010000100.1, on the reverse strand, counting down.
TTGTTGAGCACGCCCTTGCCTTCGATCACGGCCTTCTTCTCGGCATTGAAAGCGGTGGCATCATCCTTGAAATACTGGATGATGGTGCCCGGTTCCGGGCCCTCATAGAGGGTCTTGGCCTTGCCTTCATATATTTTCTTGCGCCGCGCCATGGGAACTCCGTCGCTGAGGGTGGGGGGCGTGAGTCCCCCCATGCCGATGCGCTCTCATAGTGCATGGGCCAACACGTCGCAAGATGGCGTTGGCCCCTTGCCCTTTTGCGCTCCAGATTGCATATCGGGTGCAACGGCAACGCATGCAAGGGGACCGGCCCAATGACCACCTTTGACGATCGCGAAAGCGCATTCGAAAACAAATTCGCCCATGACGAGGAAATGGCCTTTCGCGCCGTGGCGCGTCGCAACAAGCTTCTGGGTCTCTGGGCCGCGGAACTGATGGGCAAGACCGGCGATGACGCCAACACCTACGCGCTCGACGTGGTCAAGGCCGACTTTGAAGAGGCCGGACACGAGGATGTCGTGCGCAAGGTCGCTGCCGATCTGGGCGATATCGCCGATGCTGACACCATCCGCGCCAAGATGGACGAACTGCTCAAGGTCGCCAAGGGCCAACTGGCCAAAGAGGTCTGAGCAGGTTTCTCCGACGAAATCAGGGGCGTGTCACACCATGACGCGCCCTTTCTTCGTGGTCAGCCAATACAAACGCGCCTCACCATTTACATGAAATATATGCATTTGCGCCCAGGCCCGATTTGATGGCACATCTGCGTGCTCACGCATTACGGGACAGCCCAGATGACAAACGCCCTCACCAAGATGCTCGCCACCCGCGACTGGATTCTCGCCGATGGGGCCACCGGCACCAATCTGTTCAATATGGGCCTGCAATCGGGCGATGCCCCCGAGATGTGGAATGACCAGCACCCCGACCGGATCAAACGCCTCTATACCGAGGCGGTGGACGCAGGCAGCGATCTCTTTCTGACGAATTCCTTCGGCGGCAATGCGGCGCGGCTGAAACTGCACGGCGCGCAGGGGCGCGCGCGCGAGCTTTCGCGCATTTCCGCCGAGATTGGCCGCGATGTGGCCGACCGCTACGACCGCCCGGTGATCGTCGCGGGATCGGTGGGGCCGACAGGCGAAATCATGGCTCCCATGGGGGCGCTGACCCACGCGCTTGCCGTTGAGATTTTTCACGAACAGGCCGAGGGGCTCAAGGAAGGCGGGGCCGATGTGCTCTGGCTCGAAACCATTTCCGCCCCCGAAGAATACAAGGCCGCCGCCGAGGCCTTCAAACTGGCCGATATGCCGTGGTGCGGCACCATGAGCTTTGACACCGCCGGGCGCACCATGATGGGCGTCACCTCTTCCGACATGGCCACCATGGTCGAGAAACTGGGCAACCCACCCTTGGCATTCGGCGCCAATTGTGGCGTTGGGGCCTCCGACCTTTTGCGCACCGTCCTCGGGTTCGTGGCCCAAGGCTCGGAGCGGCCCATCATCGCCAAGGGCAATGCCGGTATCCCGAAATACCATGACGGGCATATCCATTATGACGGCACGCCCGATCTGATGGCGGATTACGCGGTGCTGGCCCGTGATGCGGGCGCCACCATCATCGGCGGCTGCTGTGGCACCATGCCCGAACACCTCTCGAAAATGCGCGCCGCGCTTGAAACCCGCCCGCGCGGCCCCCGCCCCACGCTGGAAGAGATCACCGATGCGCTTGGCGGATTCTCCTCGGGCGGTGATGGCACCGGCGACGATACCGCAGCCCCCCGCCGGCCCCGCCGCCGCCGTGCCTGACATTGCATAGGGGGATGGCGGGCATGCGTCCGCCACTCAACTCAGAACAACGACAACTGATTGCCGCGCGCCAACGGCACCTCGAAAAGATCGCAACGCAAGGCCGCCTGCTCCGCATCCAATCCCAGCCGCCGCGCCGCGAGATCAAACCGGCGGCGATCATCCGGGCATGCACCCCCTCGCCCCGCATCCGCCGATGCCACTCGGCGCTATAGTCCTGCCCGCCATGCATCTCGCGCAGCCGGTTCATCACCTTGCGCGCCCGGTCGGGATACTGCGCCGCCAACCACTCCTGAAAGAGCGGCGACACCTCGCGCGGCAGGCGCAGCATGATCCAGCTTGCGGCCCCTGCCCCGGCCGCGCGCCCCGCCGTCAGAATAGCCTCGATCTCCGGGTCGGTCAGCCCCGGAATGACCGGCGACACCATGAGGCGCACAGGGATACCCGCCGCCGCCAAGCGCCGGATCATCTCCAGCCGGCGCGCCGGTGTGGGCGCGCGCGGCTCCAGCCGCCGCGCCAGCCCCTCATCGAGCGTGGTTACGGAAATCCCCACCCGCGCCAGACCCCGCGCGGCCATCTCGCCCAGAATATCCATGTCCCGCTCAATCAGCGCCCCCTTGGTCACAACCGCCACCGGATGATGGAACCGTTGCAAGACCTCCAGACAGGCGCGGGTGATCCCGAACTCCGCCTCAATCGGCTGATAGGGGTCGGTATTGGTGCCCATCGCCATCGGCGCGCCCCGGTAACTGCGCGCGCGCAACTCTGCCTCCAGCCGCGCGGGGGCCTCGGGCCGCGCAATCAACCGCGTCTCGAAATCAAGCCCCGGCGACAGACCCAGACAGGCGTGGCTCGGCCGCGCGAAACAATAGATGCAGCCATGCTCACAGCCGCGGTAAGGGTTGATTGAGCGGTCAAACGGCAGATCGGGCGAGCGGTTATAGGTGATCATCCGGCGCGGGCGCTCTGTCGTCACCTGCGTGCGCAAGAGCCGCGCCTCCTCCGCGCCAGACTCTGCACCCGCCTCCGCCTCATATTGCACGCCGAACGTCTCGAACCGACCCACCGCATTGCTCAGCGCCCCCCGCGCCCGCAGGCGCAGATCGTTGGGAAGGGTTGGCTCTTGTTTCATGGCTGCGAGAATGGAACATAAAGGGAACAATTGCAAGAAACCGATAATCTTCATGCCGATAATTCAGTCACATCCCGCGCGATTCCCCTGTATAGGTCGGTTGCGGCGCGGGCAGCGTCGCAATTCGGAAAGTGGCTGCGCCGCAAATTGACCAAAGCTGCACCCAGTCAACCCAGATGCGCGCGCGCAAATAAACCAAGGATCCCCGCAATGTCCGACCAAGAAGACGAGATCATCCTCTCCGAGCTGGACGACGAAGAGCTTGTCCAACAGATGTTCGACGACCTCTATGACGGCCTCAAGGAAGAGATCGAAGAGAGCGTAAACATCTTGCTCGAGCGCGGCTGGGCCCCCTACCGCATCCTGACCGAGGCGCTGGTCGGCGGCATGACCATCGTCGGCAAGGATTTCCGCGACGGCATCCTCTTTGTGCCCGAAGTGCTGCTGGCCGCCAACGCAATGAAAGGCGGCATGTTCATCCTCAAGCCGCTTCTGGCCGAAACCGGCGCGCCGCGCGTCGGCAAGATGGTGATCGGCACCGTCAAGGGCGACATTCACGACATCGGCAAGAACCTTGTCGGCATGATGATGGAAGGCGCGGGCTTTGAAGTTGTCGATCTCGGCATCAACAACGCGGTCGAGAAATATCTCGCCGCCCTCGAAACCGAACAGCCCGACATCCTCGGCATGTCCGCCCTGCTGACCACGACCATGCCCTATATGAAGGTCGTGATCGACACGCTGATCGAACAGGGCAAGCGCGATGACTATATCGTGCTGGTGGGCGGCGCGCCGTTGAATGAGGAATTTGGCCGTGCCATCGGGGCCGATGCCTATTGCCGCGACGCCGCCGTTGCTGTGGAAACCGCCAAGGATTTCATGGCGCGCAAGCACAACCGTCTGGCCGCAAGCTGAGCGTCTGACACGCTCCGAAACGGCCCGCCCCCGCGCGGGCCGTTTGCATTTGAGAGGACCGGAAATGGATCTGAGCGACGATCACCTGACCACGCAGGGGCTTGAGGCCGAGGGGCGTGGCCGCCTTCTGCTCATCGCCTGTGGGGCCTTGGCGCATGAGATTCTCGCCCTCAAACGCCTCAACGGCTGGGATCACATGGATCTGCAATGCCTGCCTGCCAAGCTGCACCTCTATCCCGACCAGATCACCGCCGAGGTGGAAAAATCCGTCCTCACCCACCGCACCGCCTATGACCGCATCTTCGTGGTCTATGCCGATTGCGGCACTGGCGGGCAATTGCAGGCGAAATGCGCCGACCTCGGCGTCGAGATGGTCGCCGGCCCGCATTGCTATGCCTTCTACGAAGGTCTCGACCGCTTTGCCGCCCATGAAGAGGAAATCAGCGCCTTTTACCTCACCGACTTCCTCGTGCGGCAATTCGATGCCTTCGTCTGGAAACCCATGGGCCTCGACCGCCACCCACAATTGCGCGACATGATCTTTGGCAATTACACCAAGCTGGTCTATCAGGCACAAACCGATGATCCGGCCTTGCGCGCCAAGGCCGAAGACTGCGCCGCCCGCCTTGGCCTCGCCTATGAATACCGCTTCACAGGCTATGGAGATCTTAAAGTATCACTTGAAGAACAGGCCGCAAAATCCTGATTTAAAATTCATCTGGCCTAAAATACCTCGGGGGTGTGGGGGCAGCGCCCCCACTCTGCTCCTTTACGCCGCCTCTGACGCCACCAGCCTGATCCGCTCGATCATCGCCCGCACCCCGTTTGATCGCTGTGCCGAAAGATGATCGTTCAGCCCCAATCGCGCCAGTTCCGCAGGCGCATCGACGCGGCCCACTTCGCCCACCGGCACCCCGTTATAGAGCGCGCGCAACACCGCGATGAGGCCGCGCACGATCATCGCGTCGCTGTCGCCATCAAAGCTGAAAACGCCTGCCTCGATCTTGGGATGCAGCCAGACCTGACTGGCACAGCCTTCGACCTTGGTGCTGGGCACCTTGAGCGCGGCATCAAGCGGTACCATCGCCCGCCCCCTGTCGATCACATAGCGATAGCGATCCTCCCAATCATCGAGAAATTCGAAATCCCCGACAATCTCCTCAAAGGCGGCAGTGGCCATGACACTCTCCTTGCAATCTGCCTCAGACCTAGGGCCGGGCCGGAAAAAGGTCCAGACCCCGCTTGCACCTTTTCAAGCCGGACCGGATAGGATAGTCGAAAGGAAAAGGATGACGGGGGCGGATAGCATGCAACGGCGGGTGTTTCTATCATTGGTGGCGATGTCGGCCTTGGCGGGCTGTGGCGGCTATCGCCAGTCACGCGCCAATCCGCGCAACTGGTTCGGACGCAGCCGGTCGCGTGCCAAGCCGACCGCGCAGGCCCCCGAAATAACCAACCCCCTGATCCCCAACCGTGATGACGCGGTTTTCCGGGGCCGACGGCAAAGGATCTACGAGGGCACGCCGGTCGATCAGGTGACACGCATGGTGATCGAACGCACCAGCGACGGTGCAATCGTTCGGGTCGAGGGTGTGACCCTGCGACAGGGCGCTTTTGACGTGCGCCTGATCTCGGAGACAGACAGAGAGCCGGTCAATGGCGTGCTGGAACTGCGCCTCATGGCGATGCAGCCCGAGAATCAACCGCAAGGCTCCGAGCGCGCCCGCACCGTGCTGGCGGCGGTGTTCGTGTCTAATCAGAAACTGGACCGCGCCAAAGAGATCCGCGTGATCGGTGGGCGCAACGAACAGGTCAGCCGCCGCTGACCGCAGGAATCGCTGGAACGGTGTGCGCCGCTGCCGCGCCGCCCAATCGCCTCAGATATCCACCGTTTCCACGCCGGTGCCCTTGACCGCCAGCGCCACCTCACCATTGCAGAGCCGGAGCGCATCGGCCCCGAACACATCCAGCCGCCAGCCGCGCAGCGCGGGCAGATCCCGCGCCCCCGCCGCGATGGCATCAAGGTCGCTGGCACTCGCGATCAGCTTGGCCGCCACGCCGTAACTCTCGCTCTTGGCC
>JBLRXE010000099.1:0-7749 GCA_047920895.1 Roseovarius sp. | reverse complement strand
AGCGCAGGCCGATCCGCACGACGGGCGTGTGATCGCCGGTCTGACCCTCGTTCACCACATCGGCCCACCAGCCGAACATGACATAAAGCACGCCGACGACGCCCGCGAGCAGCATCCACGGCCCATGATCGTGAAAGAACAGAACCGCCCCGAAGAGCATGACGAACCCCGCCAAAGAGCCGAGCAACGGCCAGATGGAGGGGGGCAGAATGTGGTAATCGTGGTTTTTCTCGTGTGCCATCTTTGTCTTATCCCTCGTCGAAGGCTCAGTTCAGGTTTTTATCTTGTATCGCGCCCTGCTCAAGTGCGGCATGCGTCTCGGGCAGGTCGATTTCGTGGAACGTATAGGACAGCGTGATCGTGTGGACGTATTTCGCGTCGCGGTCGGTCACGATCGCAGGGTCGACGTAAAAGGTCACGGGCATCTGCACCCGCTCTCCCGGCTGTAACACCTGTTGTTCGAAACAGAAACAGTCGATCTTGGTGAAAAAGCCGCCCGCCTCGTAAGGCGTCACATTATAGCTGGCCGATCCGGCCACCACGCGGTCGGTGGGGTTATAGGCTTCGTAGAACGCCAGCCCCGTCTCGCCGATGCGGATCTCCATCTGGCGCTCCATCGGCTTGAACTCCCAGGGCATGCCGCGCTGCTTGCTCGCATCGAACCGCACCTTGATGGTCTGCTCCAGCACATCGGCGCTCGCCACCTGCGACACGCCCGTCGCCCCACCAAAGCCGGTGACACGGCAGAACCAGTCGTAAAACGGCACCGAGGCCCAGGCAAGCCCACCCATCAGAACCACCACACCAACAGTCTGGGTCACGGTCTTGATCTTTGGATCCATCGCCATCAATTCCCCCCCTGTTCGATCTTGGGCACCGTAAAGCCGTCATTCGAAACCTTGGCGATCGTCATCCCGAACACCAGCGCCACAAACCCCGCCAACACAAGGCCAAGACCCAGATTGCGGCCAAACCGGCGCTTGTGCAGCTCATGTTCCTCGCGAAAGCTCATGCCCAGCCCCCCAGACCCAGACCGCCCAGCGCCGCCTCGGCCAGAATGGCGGTGAAATGCGCGAAAAGATACCACAGCGACAGGCGGAACGCCCGCTTTTCCACCCGGTAATTGTCGGCCTCGGCCTGCGCCTCGTCCCGCCGCCAGATCGCAATCGCATCGCGCAGAAAGAGCACGTTGAACACCACCGCAACCACCAGATAGACCGGCCCGCCGATGCCCGTGAAGGCCGCGCCAATCGCCAGCGCCGCCAAAAGCACCGTGTAGACCAGAATATGCACCCGCGTGGCGCGCCGCCCATGCGTGACGGTCAGCATCGGCACGCCCGCCGTGTCGTAGTCGCCGCGCATAAAGAGGGCCAGCGCCCAAAAATGCGGCGGTGTCCACATGAAGATAAGCGCGAACATCAACACCGATTCTAGGCTCACAGACCCGGTCGCCGCCGCCCAGCCGATCATCGGAGGGAACGCCCCCGCAGCCCCGCCAATGACGATATTCTGCGGCGTCCAGCGTTTGAGACCAATCGTGTAGATCACCACATAAAAGAAAATCGTAAAGGCCAGAATACCCGCCGCCAGCGCATTCGTGGCCAGCCACAGCATGACGACCGACATCACCGCCAGCGTGATCCCAAACGCAAAGGCCTCGTCGCGCGTGACCTTGCCCGCCGGAATCGGCCGTTTCTGCGTCCGCTTCATCAGCGCGTCAATGTCGGATTCCCACCACATGTTGAGCGCACCCGCGGCCCCGCCGCCCACGGCAATGAACAGGATCGCAGCCAGGCCGATCACCGGATGCACGCCCACGGGTGCTGCCAAGAGACCCACCAGCGCCGTGAACACCACCAGCGTCATCACCCGCGGCTTGAGCAGGGCAAAGAAATCGCCAAAACCTGCCTCACCCTCTTGGGCGCGGCTGACGGGGCTGGTTGTATTCAGGCTCGCATCGCTCATTTCGATCTCCCGCCAAGCTGCGCGCGGGCTGCGCGCCTCACATGGCTTGTTCGGGGCACGCGGCTGTCGCGCGCACCCCGGAGTTGTTTAGTTGGCCAGCGCCACATCCACGGACCGCGGCGTGCCCGCATATTCCTCGATCGCGCCATCCAGCCAGGCGGCATAGGCCGCTTCGCTCACCACCTTGACGGTGATCGGCATATAGGCATGCGCCTGACCGCACAGCTCCGAACACTGGCCGAAATAGACGCCTTCCTTCTCGGCCTTGAACCACAGCTGCGCCAGACGCCCCGGCACCGCATCCTGCTTCACGCCAAAGGCGGGGATGGTCCAGCTATGGATCACGTCGGCCCCGGTCACGGTCATGACCACGGTCTTGCCCACGGGCACCACAACCGAGGTGTCGGTGGCCAGCAGGAACTCATCCTTGCCGAAACCGGCATCGGCCAGCTGCGCCTCGACCTCAGGCGTCAGGCGGTTGTCGCCCCCCGTTGCCGGCGCGCCGATCATATAACTGTCAAAGGCGAAATCGTGGTCGGTGTATTCATAGCCCCAATACCACTGATAGCCCGTGACCTTGATGTTGATCTCGCCCTCGGGGATTTCCTGCTGCTTGAACAGCACCGGAAGCGAGAACGCGCCGATAAATACGAGGATCACAATCGGAATGATCGTCCAGGCAATCTCCAGAGGCGAGTTGTGCGTGAACTTGGCCGGGTTCGCGTTGGACTTGCGGTTGTAGCGGATCATCACGATCACAAGGAGGGCGGTCACAAAGAGCACGATCGCGATGATGATGACGTTGATCATCCCGTCCAGCCATTGCAGATCCCGCGCAAGCTCGGTCGCCGCCGGCTGAAAGCCCATCTTGCCCTGCACAGGCTTGCCCACGATCTCGAGCCCCTCTTGCGCCATGGCAGGAAGGGTGATTAGGGCGGTGAGAGCCGCCATAAGGCTGGAAGTTAGTCGCATTTTGCACCCTGATCGGTTGAAGCGGTTCATGTCTTTTTGCGAAGGGTATCCCGCCGCCGGGCGGAATTCCATTGTCTCGGTGTCGTCTAAAACCATATTCTGCCCGAAACGACAAGAAAGACCATTGCGGCAAACGGACGCTTTTTTGATTTAAATCAAATTAGGGCCCATTCCGGACCGCGCGGCAGAGAAAGAACCCCAATGACCGAAACCCCCTTTCGCCCCTTCGACACCCTGCTCGACCGCGCCACAGCCCTTGCCCGCCTGCGCGAGGCAACCCATGGCGCCGACGATGGCGAGCTGTTTCTGGAACGCCGCCGCGCCGAAGGGCTGATGTTCGACGATGGCCGCGTCAAGACCGCCTCGTATGACGCCTCCGAGGGATTTGGCCTGCGCGCCGTGCGCGGCGAGGTCACGGGCTACGCCCATTCCTCCGACGTGACCGAGGCCGCGCTCAAACGCGCGGTGGAAACCGCGCGCCTTGCGGTGGGCGCCGGCGGCGGCACGCTGGCGGCGGGGCCAACCCCGACGAATCAGCGCCTCTATACCGATGCCGATCCCATCGCCGGGGCCTCCTTTCCGGTCAAACTCGACACGCTGCGCGAGATCGACGCCTTCGCCCGCGATCTCGACCCCCGCGTGGTGCAGGTCACCGCCTCCATCGCCGCCTCATTGCAAGAGGTGGTGATCCTGCGCCCCGACGGGCAGGACCTCAGCGACACCCGCCCGATGACCCGCGTCAATATCTCGGTGATCGTCGAACAGAATGGCCGCCGCGAGAATGGCAGCGCCGGGGGCGGCGGGCGCGTGGGGCTGGACGGCCTGCTTGATCCCGCCGACTGGCAGGCCAAGACCCGCGAGGCGCTGCGCGTGGCGCTCGTCAACCTCCATGCCGAACCGGCCCCTGCCGGCACCATGGATGTGGTGCTTGGCCCCGGCTGGCCCGGCATCCTCCTGCACGAGGCGATCGGTCACGGGCTTGAGGGCGATTTCAATCGCAAAGGCTCCTCCGCCTTTGCCGGCCTCATGGGCCAACGCATCGCCGCCCCCGGTGTGACCGTGCTCGACGATGGCACCATCCCCGACCGGCGCGGCAGTATCACCATCGACGACGAGGGCACGCCCTCGGCCAGGAATGTCCTGATCGAGGATGGCATCCTTGTGGGCTACATGCAGGACCGCCAGAACGCCCGACTAATGGGCGTGGCCCCTACCGGCAACGGACGGCGTGAGAGCTATGCCCACGCCCCCATGCCGCGCATGACCAACACCTATATGATGGGCGGCGAGGCCACACCGGGCGATTTGGTGGCCGAGTTAAAGGACGGCATCTATGCCGTGGGCTTTGGCGGCGGGCAGGTCGATATCACCAACGGCAAATTTGTGTTTTCCTGCACCGAGGCCTACCGCGTGCGCAACGGCCAGATCGGCGCGCCGGTCAAAGGTGCCACCCTGATCGGCGACGGTGCCACCGCGCTCCAGCAAATCCGCGGCCTGGGCAACGACATGACGCTTGACCCGGGCATGGGCAATTGCGGCAAACAGGGCCAATGGGTGCCAGTGGGCGTGGGCCAACCCACGGTTCTGATCGGCGGGCTGACGGTGGGGGGATCGGCGGCGTAGTGCCCTTGCGGCCGTGCTTCAGGCCGCAGCCTTCCATTTCAGCGGGGTCATGTAAACGATACATTCCCCAACACTGACCATCACATCGCCGTCCTGAATATTGACCTGAAGTTTCATCGCGCGGCTTGCCAGTTTTGCCAGGTCGCCCGTGTCCTTCTCGGAAAAACTTGTCACTTGAAGATTGTCAAATCGGGTGGTGCTGTTCTTGATCTTGTCCCACCACATCTCGGCTGTCCTGCCGCCATAGGGGTAGACAATCACCTTGGCGGCTTTGCTACACGATTGACGCATCACCTTTTCGCTGGGAAGCCCGAGGGCCACCCAGACATCCAACTCGCCGCTGAGGCTTTTCTGCCATATGTCCGGCTCGTCATCCGTTGACAGGCCCTTCGTCATTTCCAAATGCTCATGGGCATTCAGCGCAAACGCAACGATGCGCACCATAAGCCGTTCCTCCGTCTCTGAGGGATGCTTGGCAATGGTCAGTTTGTGGGTCTCATAATAATGACGATCCATGTCAGAGACCGATAACTCAACTTTATAAATGGTGGCATTCTGCGCCATGACCTGTCCCAAATCTTCAAAGATTGGGATGCCTACTGCGTTTGAGGCGTGTGTGAAAGCAGATAAGACAGTAACAGACCCGTCACAATCAATGCAACCTTTCCCATCGGCAGCAAGGGGCGAGAGCGGGGCGCTTGCTGCGCGCTATCCGCACCCCCGCCAAAAACTCCTGTCCAAACCAGGCCGGGGTATCCCCCCGCAAGAGGGAGCCCTTGGCCACCTCCTCCGCCTGCCATCCCCTTTCCGCACCGCACGCGCCCTTCACAAACGCGCCCAAATCGCCTCCTGGCGATCGGCCACCGACGCAAGACCGACAGGAAACCGGCGCGATACAGACCCTGGCCAACCCCCCGATCCAAAAATAATTAACACAATATATCAACACTTTGTCGGAAAATCCCGAAAAATCTGCGACTCACCCGGTTTCGGTTTACCGCGCGTTAACCCTCTTCGCGCTATCACTCTCCTTGCAAGCAGGCGAGGTCACGGATGCCCAGACTTTCTCATCCTTCCACTCACCCCCAACTCCCACCCACCACGGAAGATGACCGGGTGTCGTGGCTTCGCCTCTTGCGCTCTCGCCGGGTCGGTCCGGCCACCTTTCATCGGCTGATGTCCGAACATGGCAGTGCTCAGGCGGCGCTAGCCGCTCTGCCCGAGGTGGCCCGCGCCGCCGGCGTCCCCGATTACACCCCCTGCCCCATCGGCGTGGCCGAGGCCGAGTTGCGCGCAGGTCATGTTGCGGGCGCACACCTTCTAACCTCCGCCGATCCCGCCTTTCCCAATGCCTTGCGCGACATCCCCGATTGCCCCCCGCTCCTCTGGATCATGGGCGACCCGGCGCTCCTTGCCCGCCCGATGATCGCTCTCGTGGGTGCGCGCAATGCCTCCTCGCTCGGCATCCGCATGGCCAGATCGCTGGCCGCCGATCTTGCGGCGCGCGGCTATCTCATTGTCTCGGGCCTTGCACGCGGCATCGACACCGCCGCCCATCTGGGCAGTCGTGAGGCGGGCACCATCGCGGTCATGGCGGGCGGTGTCGATGTCATCTACCCGGCCGAAAACACCAAACTCGCAGACGATATTCTCGCCACTGGCCTGCGCCTCTCGGAGCAGCCCATCGGCCTTATCCCACAGGCCCGCCATTTCCCCAGCCGCAACCGGCTGGTCAGCGGATTGGCACAGGCTGTGGTCGTGGTAGAGGCAGCCGCTAAATCCGGGTCTCTGATTACCGCCCGCACCGCGCTCGATCAGGGGCGCGAGGTGATGGCCGTGCCCGGCCACCCGATCGACGCCCGCGCCAGCGGCTGCAACATGCTCATTCGCGACGGGGCCACCCTCATCCGCAACGCCGAGGATGTGATCGACGCTCTGCCACAGGTCCAGAGCATCAAAATTCCCCCGCAACCCGACCTGCCGCTCGCGCCTGCCGCAACACTCAGCCTGCGCGACATCGCCGGTCTGCACGCTCAGATCCTCAACCGCCTCGGGCCATCGCCCCTGGCCGAGGACCAACTCATCCGCGATCTGGCCACCCCCGCCCACCGGGTTGCCCCCGCCCTCCTTGATCTCGAACTTGACGGGCGCATCACCCGGCATCCGGGCGGTCTTTTGGCCCTAGCACGATAGCCACAGACCGCAAACCCACCCCGGAATACACCTCACAGGGTCATAAAGTCGCGTTCTTGTGCCCCTTGCGGCCAGATTGACAATTCCCCTTGCCAGCCCACATGGTGCGCCGCCATAAGCCTCGACCAGAGCCGGAAGGAGTGCCCATGCCCGTCGTCGTTGTAGAATCGCCCGCCAAAGCCAAGACAATCAACAAGTATCTGGGCGACGGCTACACGGTTCTGGCAAGCTATGGCCATGTGCGTGACCTGCCCGCCAAGGATGGCTCGGTCGATACCGAGAACGGCTTTGACATGACATGGGAGGTGGGCGTCGACAGCCGCAAGCACGTCAAGGCCATCGCCGATGCGCTGAAACTCGACAATGCCCTCATCCTCGCCACCGACCCCGACCGCGAAGGCGAGGCGATCAGCTGGCACCTTGAGGAAACCCTGCGCAAACGCAAGGCGATCAACAAGAACACGCCCGTAAGCCGCGTCGTGTTCAACGCCATCACCAAATCCGCCGTCACCGAGGCGATGAAAAATCCCCGTCAGGTCGATGCGCCCCTCGTCGAGGCCTATCTGGCGCGCCGTGCGCTCGATTACCTCGTGGGCTTCAACCTCTCGCCCGTGCTCTGGCGCAAACTGCCCGGCGCACGCTCTGCCGGACGCGTGCAATCCGTGTGCCTGCGCCTCATCGTCGAGCGCGAAATGGAGATCGAGGCCTTTACCGCCCGCGAATACTGGTCCGTCAAGGCGCTGCTGAGCACGCCGCGCGGTCAGGAATATGAGGCGCGGCTTGTCTCGCTCGCGGGCAAGAAGCTCGACAAATTCGATCTCGAAAACGCCACGCAGGCCGAAATGGCAGTGCAGGCCATCACCTCCCGCGCCCTCACCGTCACCTCAGTCGAGGCGAAACCGGCCAGCCGCAATCCGTCGGCCCCTTTCATGACCTCGACCCTGCAACAAGAGGCCAGCCGCAAATTCGGCATGGGCGCCAAGCAATGCATGTCAG
>JBLRXE010000098.1:0-7807 GCA_047920895.1 Roseovarius sp. | reverse complement strand
CTGGGCGGCAACGCGCCTTTCATCGTGTTCGACGATGCCGATCTGGACGCCGCGGTCGAGGGCGCGATCCTGTGCAAGTTCCGCAACAACGGCCAGACCTGCGTCTGCGCCAACCGCATCTATGTGCAGGCTGGGGTCTATGACGCCTTCGCCGCCAAACTCAAGACGGCGGTCGAAAAGCTCAAGATGGGCGACGGCATGAACGAGGGCGTGGCGCTTGGGCCGCTCATCAACGCCGACGCCATCACCAAGGTGCAGGAACACGTCGCCGACGCCAAGGCCAAGGGTGCCACGGTCATTCTGGGTGGCGGAGAGCCCACACAGGGCGCGGGCTATTTCCTGCCCCCCACCATCGTCACCGGCTGCACACAGGACATGGCCTTTGCCACCGACGAGACATTCGGCCCGCTTGCCCCGCTGTTCAAATTCGAGAGCGAGGACGATGTGATCGCCATGGCCAATGACACGATTTTTGGTCTGGCCTCCTATTTCTACGCCAAGGATCTCAGCCGCGTCTACAAAGTGGCCGAAGCACTTGAATACGGGATCGTCGGCGTGAACACCGGAATCATCTCGACCGAGGTCGCGCCTTTTGGTGGCGTGAAGCAATCCGGGCTTGGCCGCGAAGGCAGCCATCACGGAATCGAGGACTTTCTCGAAATGAAGTATATCTGCATGAGCATCTGAACAAAGCGACACTCGACCCAGAGAAGGTTACTCGCTAGAATGTGATGAAGTCTTGATGCAAAGGAGGCTGGCGATGCCCCGCTCTTTACTCTTGGTAAGCCTGATGGCTGTCTTGCCCGTGGCGAGCTTGCAAGCGCAAGGGGACGAGACCCGTCAGGTGTCCGGCGCGGTCGGCTATCTGCAACGGATCGCCCTGCCCCCCGATGCCCGTGCCATGGTTGTGGCAGAGGGAAAGTTTGGCGCGATGCTGGGCGAGGTGACGCTCGATGCCGATGGCAAACAAGTGCCGCTGCCCTTCGAGATGACGGTTCCCGCCAATCTCTCGGGGCGGCTCAGCGCGGTGATCCGGGTCAACAACCAACCGCGCTGGCTCTTGCGGGACCTGCCCTTTGATGCGGGAACGGCGCCGGTTGATCTGGGCACGCTCATACTCGAGCCGGTGACGGCCTTGGCCTTTGCGGTTGATTTCATCTGTGGCGATACCACGGTCTCGTTCGGGATGCTGGGCGATGAAACCGTGCTGCACGCCGAGGGGCGGGATATTCCGATGACCGCAGTTGTGTCTGCCTCTGGCGCCCGGTTCGAAGGGATCAAGGAGCCGGAAACAGGGATATGGACCAAGGGCGATAGCGCCATGATCCGTCTTGAGGGGCGCGATCTGCCCGAGTGTCAGCAGGCGCTGCCGCCGGCGAAACAAACCTATCGCGCGGGCGGCAATGAACCGGGCTGGTCCGTTATCCTGAGTAACGGGACCGCAGAGATCACCGCCGATTACGGCGCGATCAGCCATAGCCTGCAGCGCCCCGAGGTGCAGGTTCTTCCCGGCTCTTATGTGTTCGACATGCCCGAAATCGCGGCGCAACTTACCATCCGTGAAGGCATCTGCCGCGACGATGCCACCGGCATGCCCCATCCCGATGCGGCGCTGCTGCAAATGGACGGGCGTGAATTCCGGGGATGTGGCGGCGCGCCCGAGGATCTGTTGAAAGGCCCCGCGTGGCAGGTAACAGCGTTAGGGGACGCCCCGTTGATTGAGCCAGAGCGCCTGACCCTCAATTTCATCACACCGGGCCGCGTGGCGGGCAGCACGGGGTGCAACCGTCTGGTGGGGGGCTATACGCTCACCGGCGAGGGGCTGCAATTCGGGGCCATTGGCAGCACGATGATGGCCTGTCCCGACCCGCTGATGGATCAAGAGCGCCACATGCTGGATGCGCTGGAACAGGTGACACGGTTCGATTTTGCCGAGGATGGCGCGCTGCACCTCATTGGCGGTGCATCGGATAGCGTGCTGATCGAGGCGCGGCAGCCCTGAACGGCAAACGCCCGGCCAGAACGATCTGACCGGGCGCGGATTTGCGGTTAGTTCACCGTATCGGCGTCCACCACATCCTTGGTCACGACATCACCGCTGGCAATCACGATCTGGCGCGGTTTGAGCGCCTCCGGCACCTCGCGGCGCAGGTCGATATGCAGCATCCCATCGGCATGGGTGGCCCCGATTACGCGCACATGATCGGCCAGTTGAAAGCGGCGTTCAAAGGCACGGGTGGCAATGCCGCGATGCAGATAGGTGCGGCCCTCGTCCTCGTCGCTCTTGCGTGCCGAGACGACAAGCGAACCCTCCTTGACCTCGACACCCAGATCATTGGCGGCAAAGCCCGCAACGGCAATCGAGATGCGATAAGCATCGTCGGCGGTCTTTTCGATGTTGTAGGGCGGATAGGTCGGCTGGGTCACGTCACTGGTCATCACGCGATCCAACAGATCGGCGATCTGGTCGAAACCGACAGTGGCGCGATACAGCGGGGCAAGATCAAAATTACGCATGGGTCATCCTCCATTGAGCGATACCGGATTGGCGCCTTCCCCTTTGGGGACAGGCAATACTCTGTCCGGCCCGTCCTGCGGCACCGGAACACATGCGATGTGGGAAGAGCTCTGGCCGCTGTCAAGACCCCGCGCGCGCCCTCAGGGCCGCGCGAATTTCGCCCCGGAGACCGCAGACCCGCCCCCCACCGGCGCGCGCCGGAAACCGGGATTGGCTGCACGAGGGTGAGAGACAGCGGCGCGCAGATCCTGTTTCAGCCGCGCGACTAAATCGGGCAGGTCCATACCATAGGCGCGGCTCTCGCCGCCCTCCCAATTGCCGCCACTGACCAGCGACAGGATACGCGCCCGCCCGCCATCCTTGGCAAAGACCGGCGCCCCGGATGATCCGTTGATCACCGCGCAGTCAAACCCCATGACCCCCTCCGCGCGCCACAAGAGCCCGCAATCACGCTGCCATGACGGCGCCTTGTCGCGATCCCGGCCATAAGAAACGAGGCTGACCCGCTGACCGGGCGCAGGCGCGTCCGAGAGATGAAAAGGCGCTGCGAGTGCTGCGGAAATGGGCGTAGACAAGTGCAACAGCGCGACATCCCGCCGGATATTCTCGGCCTGCATCCCCGCCACCGGATCATAGCCGGGCGCGACCGCATAGCGCGCAACGCCCGCCTCTGCGATCACCACCCCATCGCGCAGCCCGGCGCGAAACCGGATGATCTCGGGCGCAATCCCTTGCCTTGCACGGTCATAGACACAATGCGCGGCGGTCAGCACCTGATCAGGGGCAATCAGAACCCCCGTGCAATAACCATCGCGCCCCAGATCAACGCGCCCCACCGCCTCCCAACCAAAGAGATCGTCGCGGTCGGTCAACCGGATCAACCCGCTGGTCTGCGCCATGCCCCCGGACGCACCAAGCATCAGAGCGGCAATCGTCGCGACAGAGGCGCGCCAACCCCTCATGGCTTGGCGAATTTCGCGCCGGTATCACGGCGGATACCCGAGGTGAACATCTTGGGGGCAGCATCCTGAAACACACCCCCGCCCCCATCGAGAGCCGCTTGCAGCACCCGGAGCGGATCGGTCAATTGCGTGCCAAGCGACACCTTGCGCCCCTCGACCTCGGCCATGGCCGAAACGACAGAAACAATGCGCGGCACCCCGCCTTCAAAGCTGAAGATCGGCGCGCCGCTCGATCCGAAGTCCACATCGCAGGACATGACCAGAACGCCATCCTGACGCGCCAAAACCTCGCAGATGTTTTGCAGCGACGGCGCCTCGGATCGGTCGCGGGCATAGCTGACGACGCCGATTTTCTGTCCCTTGCGCGGGCGCTCATCGGTTTCAAACGGGGTCACACGGGTGTTGTTGATCGGGTGGTGCAGTTCAAGCAGCGCCACGTCATTGCGCACGCGATCGGCGGTCACAGCGGTGGCAGGCGCATAATCGGGATGCGTCACAGCACGCCGCACCGAGCGATAGGCCGCCGCGCGGCCATTGCGCCACCCTGCCATGAATTCTATCCGCGCCGGATCAATCCGCGCGCCGGTTTCCTTGTCAAAGAGGCAATGCGCCGCCGTCAGCACCAGATCGGGTGCCACCAGCGCCCCGGTGCAAAACCCGCGTCCGCCCAGTTCCAGCCGCCCCACGGCCTCCCATTGACGGGCCTCGTCGCCCACATCCAGGCGTTGCAAGCGGCTGTCCTGCGCGATCGACGCGCCCGCGATGCAAGCCGAAAAGACAAAGGTGATGATGCGCAGCATGGGGTCTCCGACCGGCTCAGTTCACCTGCCGGATAGCAAGCGTTTCGGGCCAGATTATGACCGGATCAGCGCAGGATCGGAACCCCTGTCATCCCTTGGGCTGCCCGGCTCATGGCAGGCGGCTTGGGTCCACCCGTGGCCCAATCCAGCAATTCGACCGTGTGGACCACCGGAATGCCCGTCCCCGACCCGATCTGCATCATGCAGCCGATATTGCCGGCGGCGATCACATCGGGGTTTCTGGCCTCCAGCGTGCGCACCTTGCGCGCCTTGAGCTGCTTGGAAATCTCGGGCTGCATCAGGTTATAGGTGCCTGCCGATCCACAGCAGAGATGACTGTCCGCCGGTTCCACCACCGCAAAGCCCGCCCGTTTGAGCAGATCCTTGGGATAGGTCTTGATCTTTTGCCCATGTTGCAACGAACAGGCGGCATGATAGGCGATCACCATGTCCTTGTCCTCGCCTTGCGGCAGGTCGAGCTGCATCAGGATTTCGCTCACATCCATGGCAATGGCACTGACGCGCGCGGCATCCTGTGCCAGTGCTTCATGCCGGAACATATGGCCATAATCCTTGACCGTGGTGCCGCAGCCGCTGGTGTTGATCACGATGGCATCAAGGCCAGCGCCGTCCATCTCGCGCGCCCAGGCCTTGATGTTCTTGGCCGCCGTCGCGTGGCTCTCAGAGGTCTTGCCCATGTGATGCGTCAGCGCCCCGCAACAGCCGGCCCCATCGGCCACCACCACCTCGCATCCCAGCCGCGTGAGCAGGCGAATGGTGGCATCGTTTATGTCGGTATTGAGCGCCTTTTGCGCACAGCCGGTCATCAGCGCCACCCGCTTCTTGCGCGCGCCTTGCGGCGCAAAACTCTGCGGATCGTCATTGCGGCTGACGGGCGGCACCTGCGCAGGGGCCATCTCCAGCATCGCGCGCAGACGCGCATCGGGCATCAGCCGCGCAAAGGGCCGCCCGATCTTGGCCCCCAACAGCGCCACCCGGAACCGCATCGGATAGGGCAGGATACGCGCCAAAATCCAGCGCAGCGCGCGATCCCCCAAGGGCCGCTTGTAGCGTTCTTCGATATATTCCCGCGCCTGATCCACCAGATGCATGTAATGCACGCCAGAGGGGCAAGTGGTCATACAGGCCAGACAGGACAGGCAACGATCAATATGCTTGACCGTCTTGGCATCCGGCACGCGGTCATTTTCCAGCATGTCCTTGATGAGGTAAATCCGCCCCCTCGGGCTGTCCAACTCATCGCCCAGCACCTGATAGGTCGGGCAGGTGGCGGTGCAAAACCCGCAATGCACACAAGAGCGCAAGATCTCGTTGGCGCGGGCAATCTTGGGATTTTCAAGCTGTTCGGCGGTGAATTCGGTTTTCATCTGTCTCTACTTTCCCGCCATTCAAACGGCTGCACCCGTGGCCATCAGGCCGGGGTTCAGAATTTGCCTTGGATCGAATTTCTGGCGCAGACCTGCCTGCAATGCCGCCACCGGGGCAGAGAGCGGATGAAACGCGCCTTGGCTGCGGTCGCCACGGATCAGCGTGGCATGGCCGCCGCGCGCCGCCACCGCGCCGCGTATCTTTGCGGCACTCAGCCCCGATTCCTCGGCCGCCAAGAGCCAGATCAGCCCCCCGCCCCAGTCATAAAACGCCTGTGCCCCCGGCAGATCGGCCACGACCCCCGGCGCATCGGTGGGTTTCACCGACACCCGCCAGACATCGCCCGCCCGCTCCTGAAACGGGCCTACATCGCGGATATGTGCCCACGCGGCTGCGGTCTTGTCCGTATCCGCCTCAAAGGTGCACGCGCCAAACTCGGCCAAGAGCCGCGTCAGCGCCTCGGCGCGGTAGGCAACCGAATTCTCAAAGCCCTCCAGCCGGATCATCGTCACCGGCGCACCCTCTGGCCCCGCTTGCAGATGGGCCGCTCCCGTCACCTCATAGGGCGACGCCAGCGCCCGGCAGAGGGCGGTCACGGCGGCGGCATCGCTCAGCCCCTCGATCCGCAGCATCCCCATGCTGCGCGGGCGCGGCAGAACCTTGAGCGCCACTTCGGTCAGCACCCCCAGCGTGCCGTAACTGCCCGCCATCAGCTTGACCAGATCATAGCCGGTGACGTTCTTCATCACCCGCCCTCCATTCTTGACGATCTGCCCGCGCCCATCGACAAACCGCACTCCCAGCAGGAAATCACGGCAGGCCCCGGCCTGAATCCGGCGCGGTCCGCTGACATTGGCGGCGACGACACCACCTATCGTGGGCGTGCCTTGGGTGCCCAGCAATCCCCGGTGATCCATCGGCTCAAATGCCAGCCGCTGTCCCTCCGCCGCCAGCGCCGTCTCGATCTCCGAGAGGGGCGTGCCCGCCTGCGCCACCAGCGTCAGCGCGCCGGGTTCATAGAGCGTGATCCCACGCAGCGCGGCGGTGCTCAGCCGCGCGCCATTCGATGGCGCGCCAATGGGGCGCGTGCCGCCCCCCTCGATGCGCAAGGGGCCTTCGGCACCCCGGATGATCTCGGCAAGCTCTGCCTCGGTGTTGGGTGTCATGCTGCTTCTTCTTGGTCAAAATACTCATGTGTCCGGGGGCAGGCCCCCGGTCGGATCGCTCAGGCCGCGCGCCGCGCGTCAGAGCAAGCCAGCGGAAAGACCTTGGCCGGGTTGAGCAGCCATTTGGGATCAAACACATCCTTGACCGCCATCTGCGCCTCCAGATCCTCGGGGGCATATTGATGCGTCATCAGATCGCGCTTTTCGATCCCCACCCCATGCTCGCCGGTGAGGCATCCCCCCACCTCGACACAGAGCTTGAGGATTTCTGCCCCGAATTCCTCGCACAGTTCCAGATCGCCGGGCTTGTTGGCATCAAACAGGATCAGCGGATGCATATTGCCATCGCCCGCGTGAAACACATTGGCCACGCCCAAGCCAAATTGCTCGGACAACTCGCCGATGCGCCTGAGGACATGCGGCAATTGGCTGACCGGGATGGTGCCATCAAGACACATGTAATCGTTGATCTGACCCATCGCGCCAAAGGCCGATTTGCGCCCCAGCCAGATCGCGGCGCTTTCCTCGGGCGAACGGCTCTGACGGAATTCCACCGGATCATGCCGCCGCGCAATCTCTTCGATCAGGCCCAATTGCTCGTCGATCTCGGCATCCGATCCCTCGACCTCGACAATCAGCAGCGCCTCGCACATCGGATAGCCCGCCTTGGCGAAATCCTCGGTCGCCTCGATGCAGGGGCGGTCCATGAACTCGATCGCCACCGGCAGCACGCCCGCCTTGATGATGTCGCTCACGCAAGCGCCCGCGACCTCGTTGCTGTCGAACCCGATCAGCACGGGACGCGCCCCCTCGGGCTTGCGCAGGATACGCAGCGTAGCCTCGGTCACGACACCCAATTGCCCCTCGGAGCCGCAGACGATCCCCAAAAGGTCGAGCCCCTCGGCCTCGAGATGCGCGCCGCCCAGTTCCAGCACGGTGCCATCCATCAGCACCATGGTCACGCCCATCAGG
>JBLRXE010000097.1:0-7907 GCA_047920895.1 Roseovarius sp. | reverse complement strand
GGCTATCGCGGTCACCCCGCCACGGACAGACCGGCAATCATACGGGCGGTCATGGCGGTGCAAGCCTATGTTGCAGCCCATGCCGACAGCCTCGAAGAGGTGGAAATCAACCCGCTCCTCTGCACCGTCTCGGAGGCGGTCGCGGTGGATGCGCTCATTACCAAGGGAGAGGACCAATGACCGACACTCCGATCAAGACACACCGGGACGGCGCCGTGCTCGAAGTGACACTCGACCGCCCCAAGGCCAATGCCATCGACGCCGCCACCAGCCGTATCATGGGCGAGGTGTTTCGCGATTTCCGCGACGACCCTGACTTGCGCGTGGCGATCCTGACCGGGGCGGGCCAGAGGTTCTTTTGCCCCGGCTGGGATCTCAAATCCGCCGCCGAAGGCGAGGCGCCCGATAGCGATTATGGCGTCGGCGGCTTTGGCGGGTTGCAGGAATTGCGCGGGCTGAACAAGCCGGTGATCGCCGCGATCAACGGCATCGCCTGTGGCGGCGGGCTGGAACTGGCACTGTCCACGGACATCATCCTGGCCGCCGAGCACGCCACCTTTGCCCTGCCCGAAATCCGCTCGGGCACCGTGGCCGACGCCGCCAGCATCAAACTACCCAAGCGCATCCCCTATCACATCGCGATGGAACTCCTGATCACGGGCCGCTGGTTCGATGCAAAAGAGGCCGCGCATTGGGGGCTGGTCAACCATATCCACCCCGCCGACCGGCTGATGGCCAAGGCCCGCGCCATGGCCCAGACCATCGCCGCCGGACCACCACTGGTCCATGCCGCGATCAAGGAAATCGTGCGCGAGGCCGAGGCCATGCGCTTTCAGGATGCGATGAACCGCATCACAAGACGGCAGTTCGAGACCGTGGATATCCTCTACGCCTCCGAGGATCAAAAAGAGGGTGCGCGCGCCTTTGCCGAGAAACGCGATCCGGTATGGAAAGGGCGCTGAGGGAGGGTGTTTGAGGCGAAGGCAACCCTCCTCAAATCCGCCCGAACACAGCCGCCAGTATCTCGCCCAAACGCGCTGCGTCTTCCTCGGTAAAGGCATCCGGTTGATCGCTGTCGATATCGAACACTGCGATCAGCCGCCCCGCCCCATCCCGCACCGGCAGGACAATCTCGGAGCGCGTGGAACTGGCACAGGCGATATGCCCCGGAAAGGCATCGACATCCGGCACCCGTTGCACAGCCCCCGTGCGCGCCGCGGCGCCACAGACGCCGCGCGAAAACGGAATGCTCAGACAACCATGCCCGCCCTGATAAGGCCCGATTTTGAGCATCTCAGGGGCTGTCACGCGGTAAAACCCGGTCCAGTCGAACCGGTCATCGGCGTGGTGCACCTCGCACACCACTGTGGCCATCAACGCAACTTCGTCGCTCTCCCCTTCGGTGAGCGCGGCGATGGTCCGAGCGATATGGTCATAGTCGATCCGCATTGTCTGCTCCTGTGGACACAAGCGGGGGCCAGCCCCCGCACCCCCGAGGTATTTCTGGCCAGATGAAATCACACCCGTTCCATCGCAATCGCCGTGCCCTCGCCGCCACCGATGCAGATGGCGGCCACGCCACGGCGCAGCCCGCGTGTTTCCAGCGCATTGAGCAGCGTCACCATGATCCGTACGCCAGAGGCCCCAATGGGATGGCCCAGCGCACAGGCCCCGCCATTGACGTTGAGCCGCTCGCGCACCACGCCCATCTCGTGCATGAAGGCCATGGGCACCACCGCAAAGGCTTCGTTCACCTCCCAGAGATCGACATCCGCCACGCTCCACCCCAGCCGGTCCAAGAGCTTGCGCGCCGCAGGCACCGGGGCGGTGGTAAAGAGGCCCGGCGCCTGCGCGTGGCTCGCATGCCCCAGGATCCGGGCGCGCACCTGCAAGCCCCGTGCCTCCGCCGCCGCGCGCGACGCCAGCACAAGAGCTGCCGCCCCATCGCTGATCGAGCTGGAATTGGCTGCCGTCACCGTGCCGCCCGTCCGAAACGCCGGTTTCAGCGTCGGGATCTTCTCGGGCCGCGCTTTGGCCGGTTGCTCATCAGCGGCGATCACCACCTCGCCCTTGCGCCCCCGAACCGTGACCGGGGCAATCTCGCGCGCGAAAGCCCCCGAGGCCTGCGCATCCCGCGCGCCCTGCAACGAGGCCAGCGCATAGGCATCCTGCGCCTCACGGGTGAATTGAAACGCCTCGGCGCAATCCTCAGCAAAGGTGCCCATCAGACGGCCTTTGTCATAGGCATCCTCAAGCCCATCAAGGAACATGTGATCGACTGCCTTCGCGTGCCCCAACCGCGCCCCGCCGCGCATCTGGGGCAAGAGATAGGGCGCGCCCGACATCGATTCCATGCCGCCCGCGAGCATCACCTCCGCATGGCCCAGCGCGATCTGGTCAAACGCCATCATCGCGGCCTTCATGCCCGACCCGCACATCTTGTTGAGCGTGGTGGCGGGCACCTCCTCGCCCAAGCCCCCAAGAAATCCCGCCTGCCGCGCCGGGGCCTGCCCCTGCCCCGCTGGTAGAACACAGCCCATCAACACCTCATCGACGGTCTTGGCCCCGGCATCCAGCAGCGCCGCGCGAATCGCAGCACCGCCCAGTTCCGCCGCGGGCACCCCGTCGAAATCGCCCTGAAATCCGCCCATGGGCGTGCGCGCCGCCCCTGCGATCACCACATCTTGCATATCTTGCCTCCTCGCAAATCCTGATCCTGCATACCGAATGGTAAGGAATTGGGTCTAGCCTGCCCCGTATTACTACATATCGCGCCGGAGGCACCATGGACTTGCACGTCACTCACCATCCCGACCTGACCATCATCACCGTGGCCGCAGCGCGGATCGACGCCGCCGCCGCCATCCGGTTCAAGGACGCCATGCGCGCCGCCACCGCCACCGGGGCGGGGCCTGTGGTGCTGGATCTTGGCAATGTGACCTTTGTCGATTCAAGCGGCCTTGGCGCCATCGTCGCCGCCATGAAACAGATGGGCAGCGAACGGCGGCTCGATCTGGCCTGCCTCACGCCCGATGTGGCCAAGGTGTTCCGCCTCACCCGAATGGAATCGGTCTTTACCATCCACGACGATCTGCGCAGCCTGCAATCCCGCGCCATCGGGTGATCCCGCGTATTGAACGGCCCCTGACCCTCGGCAAAGGCAGCGCATGGTGACCCCCGACATCCCGCCAGAGCAGTTCGAACTCGGCATAGCGGCCTCGGACCTTGCGGTGCGCGATCTGCTGACCCGCACCCGCGACTGGCTGCGCGCCCACGCCCTGACCGATGAAACCTGCGGCACGGTCGAGATCGTGCTGGCCGAGGCGCTCAACAATATCGTGGAGCATGCCTATCCGCCCGAAGCCCCCGGCGCGATCCGGCTCGCCCTGCGGCTGGGGCCTGCGCGGCTCGTCTGCGTGCTCAGCGATCATGGCACCGCCCTGCCCCGTGGGGCACTGCCCGATGGCACCCTGCCCAACCATGAGGTCGCGCGCGACGCCCTGCCCGAAGGGGGATTCGGCTGGTTCCTGATTCGCGATCTCACCGATCGGCTCGACTATCGCCGCGACGCCGGGTGGAGCCATCTGACCCTCGAATTCCGCCTCGCGCCCCGCTGATACAACCCTGGGAATCGGCCGCCGCAATCTTACCTTATTCCGGGCAAACTCGCGCCGCAGAGGCCCGGCATACCGATACGCGTAGCTGCATATGGCTTCCCTCGGCGTCGCGTGTAAT
Source organism: Roseovarius sp. (assembly GCA_047920895.1). Taxonomy (GTDB): domain Bacteria; phylum Pseudomonadota; class Alphaproteobacteria; order Rhodobacterales; family Rhodobacteraceae; genus Roseovarius. The sequence continues at coordinate 4,172 of JBLRXE010000097.1, read as the reverse complement.
TGCCCCCACCCAGCGCGCGACGTCGAGGCTTACTTTTCTCCCGATTGGCAAAGCCGCAAACTCCGCCTAGTGTCACCCCATCACGGACACAAGGACAGCCAATGCGCGATTTTCACATGCCTGGCCGCTCGGCCACCTTCGCCACCAACGGAATGTGCGCCACCTCGCACCCGCTTGCGGCCAAGACCGCCATCGACATTCTTGAACGCGGCGGCAACGCCATGGACGCAGCCATCGCCGGCGCTGTCCTCTTGGGCCTCTGCGAACCGCAGATGACCGGCATCGGCGGCGATTGCTTTGTCCTGTTCACCAAACCGGGCGATGGCACCATCCACGCGCTCAACGGCTCTGGCCGCGCGCCCGCGGGCGCCTCTGCCGCTGCGTTGCGCGCCGCAGGCCATGACAGCGTGCCGCTCCAGAGCGCGCATGCCGTCACCGTCCCCGGCGCCATCGACGCCTTTTGCCAACTCAGCGCCGATCACGGGCGGCTCGGCCTCGATACCCTGCTCGCCCCCGCCATCCGCTATGCCGAAGAGGGCGTGCCAGTCGCCCCGCGCGTGGCCTTTGACTGGCCGACCGCAGGCGCTGTGCTTCAGGGCCATGGCCTCACGCATTTCATGCCCACCGGCACCGCCCCAAAGGCGGGCCAGATGTTCCGCGCGCCCGGTCAGGCCGAAGTGCTGCGCCGCATCGCCCGTGACGGGCGCGCCGCCTATTACGAAGGCGAAGTGGCCGAGGATATCATCGCCACGCTCAACGCGCTTGGCGGCACCCATACGGCGGCTGATTTCGCGGGCCAACGCTGCGACTACACCACCCCGGTCAGCGGCGATTACAAAGGCGCCAATCTGGTCGAGCATCCGCCAAACGGCCAGGGTGCCACCGCAATCCTGCTGCTCAACATCCTGAAACATTTCGATATTGCCGGGATGGACCCGTTTGGCGCAGGGCGCGTCCATATCGAGGCCGAGGCCACCAAGCTCGCCTATGACGCGCGCAACCGCTTTATCGCCGACCCCGACCACATGAGAAAACTCGACTATATGCTCTCGGATGAGACGGCGGCGAAACTGGCGGCGTTGATTGACCCCAAACGCGCCATGGCCGCCGCCAAACCACTGACCGAGGCGGTGCATCGCGACACGATCTATATCACCGTGGTGGACCGTGACCGCATGGCGGTGTCACTGATCTATTCCATTTTCCACGGCTTCGGCTCGGGCATCGCGTCAGAGAAATTCGGCGTTCTGCTGCAAAACCGCGGCGCGGGCTTCACGCTGGAAGAGGGGCATCCCAACGAATTCGGCGGCGGCAAGCGCCCCATGCACACGATCATCCCCGGCATGCTGACGGAGAATGGCCGCGTGACCATGCCCTTTGGCGTGATGGGCGGCTCCTATCAATCCACCGGCCATGCACGGCTGGTGTCGAACCTGCGAGATTTCGGGATGGACCCGCAATCCGCCATCGACGCGCCGCGCGCCTTTGCCGATCCTCTGGGCCTCAACCTCGAGCGGGGCTATGGGGACGATGTGGCACAGGCGCTGACCGACATGGGCCACGAGATCCTGCGCCAGCCCGGTCCCATCGGCGGCGCGCAGGCGATCTATATCCATGGCGACGGCGTGCTCGAGGGGGGCAGCGACCCGCGCAAGGACGGCTGCGCGCTCGGGTATTGACGCAATCGCTGGGCCCCCCCTACAGGCGCCCTGTAGGGGGGGGCCACCGCGACCGGCTCAATTCAACTGGAAATGCAGCGGATATTGCCCATCTTCGAACGGCCCGAACAGATCAGGAATGTCGGGATGATCCACCGGCTCGCCGGAATAATCCGCAACAAGGTTCTGTTCGCTGACATAGGCCACATAATAGCTTTGCTCGTTTTCCGCGAGCAGATGATAGAACGGTTGTTCTCTGGACGGGCGGCTGTCCTCGGGAATCGAGGCATACCATTCCTCGGTATTCGCGAATTGCGGATCCACGTCAAAGATCACCCCGCGAAACGGGTGCTTCTTGTGACGGACCACTTGGCCCAGATGATATTTTGCGCGTGTCTTGATCATGTCGAATTTGCCCCTAACGATGGATTGTAAACCTTGCAAGGGTGGTTTGTCCAACAATCGGCTAAAACATACGGGAAACAGTCTGTGAACACAGGCGTGACAGCGACAGGTCGCGCGCGCCCCGTGAATTCGTGATTTCCCCCGGCCAGAGTTTCCGTTAAACTGAAAAAAAAAGAGAGCGAGAGGCAAATGAGCAGAACTCTTCGCGCGGTTATGGTGTTGTTTGTGCTGGCCTCCTGCGGCGGCGGCGGAACGGGCTATGGCACCGCCCCGCGCAATCTGGACCACGCATGCGCCATTCTGGACGAGCGCCCCGAATACGCCCGCGCCTTCCGCGCGACCGAGCGCAAATGGGGTGTGCCCGCGCATGTGCAGATGGCCACCATCTATCAGGAAAGCAAATTCATCAGCGATGCGCGCACGCCGTTCCGCTGGACCCTTGGGGTGATTCCCACCGGCCGGGTCAGTTCTGCCTATGGTTATAGTCAGGCGCTCGATGGCACATGGGAGGAATATCAGCGCGAAACCGGCCGCTTTGCCGCAAACCGCACCAATATCGCCGATGCGACGGATTTCATGGGCTGGTATATGGCCAAGTCCAACCAGAATCTCGGCATCCCGCTCACTGACGCGCGCAACCAGTATCTCGCCTATCACGAGGGGCGCTCCGGCTATGCGCGCGGCAGTTTCAACAGCAAGCCATGGCTCTTGCGGGTGGCTGACAGCGTCGAGAGCCGGTCACAAAACTACCGCGCCCAGCTTGGCACCTGCACGCTCAGGCGTGGTCTCGTCTGATCCATGTCCGCGTCCGGCGCGCCGGCTCAGCGATCCACGCGCATCCGTTCCTTGCCGGGGATCACGAAACTCTCGTCATTCAGGCGCACATCGCGCCGCATGTCGCCCAGAACCACCGTGGTCTGGCTGCCGCTGCCATCATGGATCACCCATTGGCGCAATTCCACAGGGCTGCCGGTAAAGACCAGATCAATACTGCCATATTCGGGATTGGCCGGGTCTTGTGCGCGCACCGTGGTCGAGGTGCCGTCACTGACATGCCCCACCACCATCCGCTCGCGCGTGAGATCCACATTGCGCGCGAGGATGATCTTAAGCGGCGTGCGGTTGAGCGGATAGCCCACCGGCCCGTCATTCGAGCGCGGGTCGATGATCCCCACCGTATCGCCATCGGCCACCACCAGCGCCTGTTCGGGCGGGTCATATTCGAACCGCACCCGACCGGGGCGCTTGATCAGAATTCGGCCCGTGCTGATCGTGCCATCCTCGTTGATCTGGGTAAAGGCGCCCTGCGCGGTCCGCAGCCCATTGAGATAGGTGGAGATTTCCAGCAAAGACAGCTTTTCCGCCGCCGCCGGGAGGGCCATCGACGCCCAGAGGACGGGGACCATGAGAAAACGCATCTTGTTCATACCCCTCAGATAAGACACCCCGCGCCGGATTGCACCTGCGCGGGGCGTAAATTTTTCGTGGCTGAGCGGCGCGCAGCTTATTACTGCGGCTCCGGCACCAGCACCTCGCGCTTGCCGACGTGGTTCGAGGAACTGACCACGCCATCATCCTCCATCTGCTCGACCAGACGCGCGGCCTTGTTATAGCCGATCGCCAGTTTCCGCTGAATGTAAGAGGTCGAGCATTTGCGATCCTTGATCACGATCGCCACCGCCTGATCATAGAGCAGATCATCACCCTCGGTCCCGCTGCCTGACGACAGACCCAGCACTGCATCAATGCTGTCGGCCTTGTCCTCATCGGGGCCTTGCAGCACCGATCCCACATAGGTCGGCGGGCCGTAAGCCTTGAGGTGATTGACCACCTCCTCCACCTCTTCATCGCTCACGAACGGGCCATGGCAGCGGGTGATCTTGCCGCCCCCGGCCATATAGAGCATGTCGCCCATGCCAAGAAGCTGCTCGGCCCCCATCTCGCCCAGAATGGTGCGGCTGTCGATTTTCGATGTCACCTGAAACGAAATCCGCGTCGGGAAATTCGCCTTGATCGTGCCGGTGATCACATCGACCGACGGCCGCTGCGTCGCCATGATGAGGTGAATACCCGACGCCCGCGCCATCTGCGCCAGTCGTTGAATACAGG